>CBILQL010000531.1:0-4166 GCA_966238865.1 uncultured bacterium | reverse complement strand
GATGGACGACTTCGACGTGTCAGGCGCGCGGAAAGTGTTAAGAAGTGTGAAGGATGCCGGCATCGCCTTCGACTACGTGGCCGGCCACAGCCTGGGGGAGTATTCCGCCCTGTACGCCGCCGGGGCGTTCTCCTTCGAGGAGGGGCTTTCCCTGGTGCGCCTGCGCGGCACGCTCATGGCCCAGGCCGGGGAGAAGAGCCCGGGCGCCATGGCCGCCGTGCAGGGGCTCGACCCCGACAAGCTCGCGGCCGCGCTCAAGGAGGCCGCGTCGGCGGGGCTGGTGGTGGCGGCCAACTACAACAGCCCCGGTCAGATCGTGATCTCTGGCACCGTGGCCGGCGTCGAGGCCGCCTCCAAAGCCGCCGAGGCGGCGGGGGCCAAGAAGGTGGTGCGCCTGGCGGTGAGCGGGGCATTCCACTCGCCCCTCATGGAGTTCGCCGTGCCCGGCCTGCGGGAGGGCCTGGCCAAGGTGGCCGTGAAGGCCCCGGCCGTGCCCCTCATCAGCAACGTCGAGGCCGCCCCGGTCTCGGATCCCGAGGCCATCAAGGCCCTGCTCCTCAAGCAGCTGACCTCGCCGGTGCGCTGGGTCGAATCCATGCAGCAGGCCCTGGGGCTCGGCTGCGCCGAGGCCCTGGAAGTGGGTCCCGGCAAGGTGCTCATGGGCCTCTGCCGCGGCATCAGCCGCGACCTCAAGGTGACCCCGGTCGAGAGCGTAGAAGACCTCAAGAAATAAGGACGGACCATGGCCCAAGCATTCGCCAGCCTGGAAGGGCAGACCGCCATCGTGACCGGCGCCAGCCGGGGATTGGGATACGCCATCGCGGAGCGGCTGGCCCGCTCCGGCGCCCGGATCCACCTGGTGGCCCGGAGCATGGAGGGCGTCCAGGAGGCCGCCCGGCGCATCGCCGCGGAAACCGGTGTCGAGACCTTCGCCATCGCCTGCGACGTCGGCGACGCCGCCTCGGTGGCCGCGGCCTCGGAAGCCATCCTCAAGGCCACTCCGGCGGTGGAGATCCTGGTGAACAACGCCGGCATCACCAGGGACGGACTGCTGATGCGCATGAAGGACGAGGATTTCGACGAGGTGCTGCGCATCAACCTCCGCTCGGTGTTCCTGTGGACCCGGGCCCTGCTGCGTCCCCTCATCAAGCAGAAATACGGCCGCATCCTCAACGTCACGTCCATCGTGGGCGTGCACGGCCAGGCCGGGCAGGCCAATTACGCCGCCTCCAAGGCGGGCATCATCGGCTTCACCAAGAGCACCGCCAAGGAAGTGGCCAGCCGGAACATCACCTGCAACGCCATCGCCCCGGGCTTCATCGAGTCGGACATGACCAGGGTCCTCACCGACGACCAGAAGGCTTCCATCCTGGGGGGCATCCCCATGGGACGGATGGGTCAGGCCTCGGAGATCGCATCGCTGGCCGCCTTCCTCGCCTCCCGGGAGGCCGGTTATATCACCGGCCAGACCCTCGGAATCGACGGCGGTATGGGAATTTGAGCCAAAATCGCGGCTTTTTTTATCTATATTAACCCTATCATTCAAGGAGCAATCAGAATGTCTGAGGATATCCATAGCAAAATCACCAAGGTCATCGTGGAGAAGCTCGGCGTAACCGAGGATCAGGTGAAGCCGGAGGCGGCCTTCATCGACGATCTCGGCGCCGACTCCCTGGACCAGGTCGAGCTCGTGATGGCCCTCGAGGACGAATTCGACATCGAAATCCCGGACGAAGAGGCCGAGAAGCTGAAGAAGGTCAGCGACGTCATCGCGTACGTGACCTCCAAGGCCTGATACCCGTACCAACCCATCGGGGGCGAGGCACTACCCGCGACGGTAGTGCCTCTCTGATTTGATGCTGACCGGTTTCCTGCGCAAATTCTTCAAACGGAAACCCAAAGAGGCTTCCCTTTCCGAATTGGAGCGCGTCCTGGGATATCGTTTCCAGAACAGCGACCACCTGGTGATGGCCCTGTCCCATCGCTCCTACGTCAACAGCCAGCGCACCGACAAGAAGCTGGAAAGCAACGAACGCCTGGAGTTCCTCGGCGACTCGGTGCTCAACGTCGTCGTCACCGACTTCCTGTACCACGAGTACCCCGACAAGGAAGAAGGGCGCATGTCCAAGATGAAGTCCCTGGTGGTCTCCTCCAAGGTGCTGGGGCTGTGCGCCGAGCAATGGCGCCTGGGCGACTTCATCCTCCTGTCGCGTTCCGAGGAGAAGAGCGGGGGCCGCAAGCGCCTCTCCATCCTGGCGGACGCCTACGAGGCCGTGCTGGGCGCCGTGTACCTGGACGGGGGGCTCGAGGCCGCCCGCAAGCTGATACACGGGTCCCTGATGGAAATCATGGACGAGGTGCTCGGGGACGAGGAACTGGCCAATTACAAGAGCAAGCTGCTCGAATACACCCAGAGCCGGGGCATGGGCATCCCTTCCTACGACGTGCTCGAAGAGACCGGGCCCGAGCACCAGAAGAACTTCGTGGTCGGCGTCTTCGTCCAGGGCCGGGAATGGGGCCGGGGACGCGGCACTTCCAAGAAGAGCGCGGAGCAGGCCGGCGCCCGGGATGCTCTGAGCCAGCGCGAGGGCGGATCCCAGGGCGAAGACTTGTCGGACGATCGCCCCGCCCGGAAGCCGGTCGAAGGCGCCTCCGGCGCCTCGGTCTCGGGAGCGGTCCCATAGACAGCCCCGGCGACGGCCGGCGCGCGGCCCGTTCCCAAGGCGCCGCCGAGGCCGGGATCGGCCGGTGCAGGTTTCGGATATTGTTTCCCGGAGGCCGCTAGCGTGGAATGGCGCATTCTCGACACCGGCGCGCGCAGCGGGGCCTATAACATGGCCCTGGATGCCGCCGTGCTGGCCGAGGTGGAATCGGGCGCCTCGCCGCCCACCCTCCGCGTCTACGGCTGGTCCCCGGCCTGCATCAGCCTGGGCCACGGCCAGCGCGCCGGAAGCGAGCTGGACCCGGAGGCCGTGCGCGCCCTGGGGTTCGACGTGGTGACGCGGCCCACCGGCGGCCGCGCCGTGCTGCACGTCGACGAGCTCACCTATTCCGTGGCGGCGCCCCCCTCGGCCGAGCCCTGGTGCGCCACCCTGTCGTCTTCCTATCGGGCCATCTCCCAGGCCGTGGCCGCGGCCCTGGAGCAGGAAGGCTTCGGCCTCGCCCTCGATCGCGGGTATCCGGTGGAGAAGCCCCAGGCCCTGCGGGCCATGACCCCGTGCTTCTCCTCCACGGCCCGTTCCGAAGTCGTCCACGGTGATCGCAAGGTGGTCGGATCGGCCCAGCGCCGCTTCCGAGGGGCCTTCCTGCAGCACGGGTCCATCCTGGTCTCCGAGGATCACCGCCGCATCGTGGATTGCCTGCGCCTGGAGCCGGACCGCCGCGGGGAATACCTGGAGATCCTCGATCGCAACGCCGCGTCGCTGGAAGCCATCCACGGATGCCGGCCCGATTGGCGGGTTCTGGCGCGCGGCTTCCTGCCGCGCATGGCCGAGGCCCTGGGGCTGCGCTTCCGCCCGGGGACGGTGACCGAGCGGGAGGCCGCCCGGGTGGAGGAGGCCCTGGCGGCGGGCCCGTCGGCGTCGGCCGCCGCGGCGGCGAAGGTCGGGCCGATCGCGGCCGGGACCGCGGATGCGCCGGGAGCGACCGCGAAGCGTGAGGCGGCCCATGCTTGAAGTCCGCAACCTGGAGGTGGCGTTCCGCATGGGGAACGGTTTCGTGCCGGTGACCCGAGAGGTCGATTTCCGCCTCGAGGCGGGCGGCACTTTGGGCATCGTGGGGGAGAGCGGCAGCGGCAAGAGCGTCACCTCCATGGCGGTGATGGGCCTGCTGCCCAGGCGGACCGCCCGCATCACCGCCGACAGGCTGGCCTTCGAGGGCCGCGACCTGCTGTCCCTGGATCCTTCGGGCTGGCGCGCCTTGCGGGGCAAGGACATCGCCATGATCTTCCAGGACCCGATGACCAGCCTCAACCCCCTCATGACCTGCGGGGAGCAGATCGCCGAGACCATCCGCTTCCACCAGGGCAAGGGCCGGGCCGAGGCCCGCAAGCTGGGCCTGGACCTCCTGGCGCAGATGGGCATCCCCGATCCCGAGTCCCGGTACGGGGCCTATCCCTTCGAATTGTCGGGGGGCATGCGTCAGCGCGTCATGATCGCCATGGCCCT
>CBILQL010000530.1:0-4167 GCA_966238865.1 uncultured bacterium | reverse complement strand
CCTGGGCCCCAATCAGATATTGCGCGAGAACGTGCGGCGCCGCATCGTGATCCAGTGCAATACGAGCGGCCGGGACCTCGGATCCGTGGTCGAGGAAATCCAGAAGACCATCAACGAAAAAGTCCAGCTTCCCTCCGGGTACTTCATCGAATACGGAGGCCAGTTCGAGAGCCAACAGCAGGCTTCCCGGATGATCGGTCTACTGAGCCTGCTATCCCTGGCCGGCATGACCTTGGTTCTGTTCATGCATTTCCGGTCCCTTAACCTGACCGGGCTTATCCTGCTGAACATTCCCTTCGCCCTCATCGGATCCGTGGTCGCCGTCTGGCTGACGACGCGGACCTTTTCCGTCGGCTCCCTGGTCGGATTCGTCACCCTGTGCGGGATCTCGGCACGCAATGGCATCATGTTGATTTCCCATTACCTGCATCTCCTCAGGGAGGAAGGCGAGTCCTGGAACAGGGAGATGATCCTCCGAGGAGCTTCCGAGCGCTTGGTTCCGGTGCTGATGACCGCCTTGACCGCCGCCCTGGCCCTCATCCCCCTGATGCTGAGTCCCGGAGAACCTGGCAAGGAAATCCTGTATCCAGTGGCCGTCGTCATCTTCGGAGGCCTGGTCTCATCCACCTTGATGAACATGGCACTTATGCCCACCCTGTTCTGGAACTTCAGTCGGAGGTCCGTGCACCGCCTGTTGGACTCCGCAACCTCAAACTCCCATCCAAACCCCTGAATAAAGGAGCATCCCATGAAAATGTCAATCCTCACCCTCAATGCCGTGATCGCCGGGTCTATTGCGTTCGGAGCCCAATCGGCGCATGCCGACAAGGGCCATGATCACTCCACCCATGCGCATGCCTCCGACTCCGCCAAAACCGGGGCGACCATGAGTTCCCATGACGGGATGACAGCCTTGTACCAACACCTCGGCGAAATGGAAAAGGAAATCACGGCCGGCAAGCTCGATGGCATCCACGGCCATGACGATGCCATCCAGGCTGCGGTCAAGGACTTGGACAAGGACACGACCCTGACCGCCGAAAAGAAGAAGCGGGTGCAGGGATATGTGAAGAACGTCCTCAAACTCTCCGGCAAACTCCATGTCGCCTCGGACGGGAAGAAGCTGGACCAGGCCCGGAAGGATCTTGGAAAGCTCAAGGCCCAGGTCGACTTGCTGGATAAGCAATTCGCGCATTCCCACAAGCCCGGAGCGGTCGAAGACGCCAAGCATGAGGGTTCCCATCACCACGAGGAAAAGTGATCCGAGAAAGGAGGCGCGGAATGGTTGAGAGGATGAGTACCGATAAACTCCGGCAACGGAAGTCTTTTGAGGGGAAAAGTGCGCTTTTTGCCGTATCCGTGGTGGCGGCATTCACCGGATGCGGCATGCATCACGGGGATATGGGGGACCCCTCCAGCACGCCGATCCCACCTATCGGATCCGAAGCCCTGTTCGTCGTCAACGGGGGTTCGAATGACGTGACCGTCATCAGCACTTCGACGCATGAGATAGTCGGCACGATTTCCCTGGAGAACGCCGCCTACCCCCATCATATCTACCGGAGTCCCGACCGCTCGCGTCTGGCCTTGGCCATTCCCGGGGCTGATTTGAGCGGCGGCCACGGAGGCGGCGGGCATGATGGCCATGGCATCTCAGGGGCCATCCTGATAATGGATGCCACCACGGGCCAGACCATGGCTAGCAGGCGGTTCGGCATTTCCAACCACAATGCCGCTTTCTCGCCGGACGGCAAGGAAATCTGGACTTCGCAAATGGCGTCACCGGGACAGGTCCTGGTCCTGGATGCAGCCACCTTGGCGACCAAGACGACCATTGAAGTGGGCAATGCGCCGGCCGAAGTGACCTTCAACCTCGACGGGAAATATGTCTTTGCCGCCAATGGAGGCTCCAATTCGATCACGGTCATCGATGCGGATACCAAGGCCATAGTGAAAACCATCGCCGTGGGTACCACTCCGGTGGGTGCCTGGCCGGGCAGGGATTCCATCATGTACGTGGACAATGAAGGCTCGAAAACCATCACCGCCATCCATGGTTCCACCCTGGAAGTGGTCCGGACCTACGCGCTCGGATTCACGCCGGGCATGGCCGCCACTGGCCCGAAGGGGGGCCTCTGGGTGACCGACTCCGACAGCGGGAAAGTCGCCATCTTCCCGGCCGCATCGACGGTCAGGCAAGCCCACCTTGCCGTGGGTGCGGGAGCCCATGGGATAGCGTTCAGCGGGGACGACAAGGCGGCATACATTTCCAACCAGTCCGCCGGCACGGTCAGCGTCGTCGACGTGGAAACCCTGACCGTCAAAAAGACTTTGGCCGTCGGTGACAAACCGAATGGCATGGTCGTACGGTAGCACAGCCTCAAAACCGGATACCCGATAGTCATTCATTCGAAAGGAAGAATTACCATGAAACACTCGCATTTCCTGATTACCGGCATCGCGGCAATCCTTGTCGCCTGCAAGGAGAAACCAGCCCCCAAGGCCCAAGCCCAAGCCGATGCCCCCGAGCCGACGAAAGAGGTCCCTCTCAAGCCGAGCCTGGCGGTGCCGGATACTTTCAAAGCCGCCCTGGGAAAGGTTTTCGAGGGCTATTCCCAAATCCAAGTCGCCTTGGCCCAGGACGATCTCCCGAAGGCCAAGGAGGCTTTTTCCAGCATGCATGCCGTGCTGCATATGATGCCCAAGGAAGGATTGAATTCCTTGGCGAAGGCGGAATGGGAATCCACCGATGCCCGGATTATGGACATCCTCCATCCCATGGCCTCCGCGGATTCCCTGGGGGCAGCCCGCGAGCACTTCGGCGACTTCACCGTGGTTCTATCCGAGACCATTGAGAAGTTCGGAATAGCAGGCGAGTCCTCGGTCTACTATTTCCATTGCCCGATGGCGAAGGAGAACAAGGGTGCGGATTGGCTGCAGAAGGATTCGGTCCTGGCGAATCCCTACTACGGCAGCACAATGCTTAAGTGCGGTGAACTGGTCCGAATCCTCAAGGGTTGAACTGATGGTTAAGCCCCTCCCCTGTCCAGTGGGGAGCGGGCCACCCATGGCCCTGCCCTTTTTGAACCGCAGTTTCCGATGATTGTGTCAGCCGCCCTGTATGACAAAGTGAAAGACTCTTCAGTGGGATGCGTGGACCTTTCCCGCTCCTTGCCTCAGGATCCATTCGCTGTTCAATAGATACGCCCCGGCCACCACGACAGCTTCGCCTTCCGCGACGCCGGAAAGGATCTCCACCGAGTCCGCCGTTTCCAGGCCAGTCCGCACCATGCGCGGCGCGTATGTATGCTTGTCCACCTCCACCCAGACCATGGTCGAGGTCGAGGATCGCAGGAGGGCCGAGGTCGGGATGCTGAGGGCATGTTTTCCCGCTTGCCTGAAAGTGACCCAGGCCTGCATCCCGGGAAGGATACGCGCGTCCGGATTGGTTATGCCGATATGCGCCAAGGTAACCGATCCGGAAAGGGCTGTTTCCTGCCGCACATGTTCAAGCCGGCCTTCCATAGGCTCACCGGAAATCCCTTCCACCCGCACGAGGGCCTCGGTTCCCTCGGGATAGTCTGCAGCCTCCTGGGCCAGCAACCAGGTTTCCACCCAGATCCTGTTCGACACGCCCACCGTGAACAAAGGAGCGCCGGCGGCGACATATTGCCCAGGCTGCACCCGCACATCCAGAAGGATTCCGTCCCGCGGACTTGCGATGGGAAGGTTGGAAAAGGTTCGGCCCCGCTTCTCCAGAGCGGTCACTTGGGCCTCGGTCATCCCGAACACAAGCAGCCGTCGGCGTGCGGCCTGGACTTGGGACCGAATCAGCTCCGGATTGGCATGCTTCGCAGCCGACCGCACCGCCACAAGATATTCCTCCTGGGCGGACAGCAGGGGTTCACTCTCGATCGTGGCCAAAGTCTGGCCGCGTTGGACCCTTTCGCCGGGACGCAAAGCAGGCACGGAAACGATCCTTCCTTCGACCCGGGCCGGAACTTCGTCCTGGGACCGGGAATCGAAACGGGTCATGGCCCGGAATTCCTGGGTGGGCGCGAGGTGGCGATACCCGACCTTGGCGCTTCGGATGCCGGCCAGCCGAATCTGCTCCTCGGGTAGGCTTAGGGATGCGGCGGCGCCGGTGTGGCTGTGGCTGGACTGCTT
>CBILQL010000529.1:0-4171 GCA_966238865.1 uncultured bacterium | reverse complement strand
CCGCCTGCTGGGATGCCGCACGCGCTCCCTCCACGACGTTGGCGTGGCGGGCCTGAACCGGCTGCTGGAGAACCTGCCGTCCCTGCGGGCGGCTTCGGTGATCATCGCCGCCGCGGGCATGGAGGCCTCGCTCCCCAGCGTGGTGGCCGGCCTGGTGGACCGGCCCGTGATCGCCGTCCCCACCAGCATCGGGTACGGCGCCTCCTTCGGCGGCCTGGCCGCCCTCCTGTCCCTGCTCAACTCCTGCGCCGCCGGCATCACCGTGGTGAACCTCGACAACGGGTTCGGCGCCGGCTTCGCGGCCGCGCAGATCCTGCGCCTCGCCCAGAAGCCCTGACGCCCGGGCGATCCCGGGAAGCCGTCCCGGCCCTTGTCCCTTCCCGCCGCCCCGTCGTACAATGGCATGTGTCCCTCCCCGCCGCTTTTCCGGGCCTCGTGAGCCGTCCGACAGCGTTCCTGGCGGCGCTCTGCGCGCTCCTGACCGCCGCCCCGTCCCCGGCCCTTGCGGCCACGCCCGTATGCGGAACCCTGCGCCTGGCCCAGGAATGGACGGCCAAGGGTTCGCCCTACCTGGTGACCTCGGACCTCTACCTGCCCAACACCTCGCGGCTCGTCATCGGCCCGGGGGTGGTGGTGCGCTTCGCGACGAAGAGCCGGCCCTGCGACGCCGAGGATCCGGCCCCGGCCCCCGAGGACTGGTCCGACTCCAACTATGTCGGCATCCGCATCGAAGGCCCGTTCCAATGCCTGGGCACGGAGGAGAAGCCGGTGGTCTTCGAGCCCGAGGCCGGGGGCGAAGTCGGCATCGGCTGGGACGGCCTGCTCTTCTCCGGCCAGGACGCCCGCAACGCCGAGATCGGCTTCGCGGTCTTCCGCGGGGCGAACCGGGCCATCCGCGCCCGCAGGGCCGCCTTCTTCGTGCATCACTCCCTGTTCGAAGGCAACAACACCGCCATCGTCCTGGAGCCGCGCGGCGACCTGTCCGTCGTGAACTGCGCCTTCCTCGGCAACCGCAGCGCCGGCATCCTGCTGGACAAGGCCCGCCCGCGCATCGCCGCCAGCCTCTTCGCCGGCAACCGCGGCTACGGCATCTGGGCCGACGGCCTCCCGGGCCTGGACGTCTCCCACAACGCCTTCTGGCAGAACGGGGAGGCGGATTGCCGCCGCTGTCCGCATACCGTGCTGGCCGCCGGAACCCCGGACACCGTGCCCGACGCCCACGGCAACATCTCCGCCGATCCCGTCTTCGAGGGGTCCGCGAGCCACAAGGCCGCCGCGGCCGCCGACGTCGGCACCGACACCCCGGCCCACCTGGTGAAGGACAAGGCCCTGGCCAAGCTGGAAGCCGACAGCCGCGCCAAGTGGTCCAAGCCCGGCCCGGATCCCAGGCCCCTGGGCAAGGGTCCCTACCGCCTGTCCCGCTACTCCCGCCTCCGCGACGCGGGCCCGCCCGGCAAGCGCTTCAACGACCGCGACGGATCGCGCAACGACATCGGCCTGCACGGCGGACCCATGGGCCGCATGGCCGAGGACCCCTTCTGAACCGGCACCGCTCCAGGCGTCCTGCCTCGGCTCCGAAGCGGGCCGGTCCGCTTGGGGTATTCCGCCCCGCCCTCAAGCCCCCCAAGGCCGCCGGGCGTTCCCGTCTTGCCCTCCCCTCCGGCCGCCGGTAGAATGGTAGGGCCGGATCACCCGGCCCGGAGACCGCCATGAACGTGGGACCCACGACCTCGGTGCAGGGAATTCAGGACGCCTTCCAGACCCACGCCGCGCGCGCCTCGCGCATCGCGAAGGCCGCCGCCTCCGAAACCGGCGACCCCGCCGGGACCTTCGAGAAGGACATGGCCGAGCTCCCTTCCGACGACAAGGCCGTAGGCTTCAACGCCGCCGCCATCAAGACCCGCGACCAGATGCTGGGCACCCTCCTCGACATCGTCGCCTGACGTCGAGAAATGGTTCCATATTGGTGGGAGCCGCGCCCCCGCGCTAGCGGGGAAGCGGAGCCGGCGAGAAAAATTCCCTTCGCGCACAGCGCGTTGGGGATTTTTCCGTATATGAAAATGAAAAAAAGCAGGGCCCATAAGGCCCTGCTTTCCCTCGTGTGGTGCCCGCCCGCGTGAACGGACGAGTCCGGATTGAGGGATAAGGAAAATCCGTGCCAACTCCTGCGGAAAGAACCGGCTGCCGATTTGGGGGTATTTTCGACGTTGCGGAATTTTGCGGACGCCATCCGCGTGTAAAGAAAAATCTAGTTTGTCGAAATGCCTTACACCGCGGATCGTCCGCGGCCAGGGGAGGGGATATGCTGTCTCGGATCATCCGCCATCCGGCTGGCTTCATGAAGAGGGCCTTGGGGAGGAATTTCCTCTCCGTCCCCTTCGCGAGGCCCGGATCCGCGGCGCAGCGTCCGGAATACTGGCTGTCCCGCTTCTCCGGCGTGGGCCTGTCCCTCTCGGCGGCCCGCGGGCCGGTTGCGCCTGCTCCGTCGCTGCCGCCGGCCGCCGACGCCGGAATCCCTGCCGCGAAATCCGCCGGCGCGGCCATGACGGTCGGCGCTTCCGGCATGCCCGGCACCCGCGGGAACGGCCCGGAGGCGTCCCTGCCGCGTCATGGCGGCAAGGCCGCATCCTACCTCCTCGCCGGCATGCAGAGGGCCGGCCATCCCTGATCCCGCGCCGTCCCCGTCCATGGAATTGAAGTACCGGGACATCTCTCCCGTCCTCGCCAAGTTCCTCGCCCGCTACGGCATCGGCGAGCGGTGCGCCATCACGCTCGCGGGCACGGCCGGTTCGCGCCGCGTCTACTTCCGGCTGGCGGAAGGGCTGCGCACCTTCATCGTGCTGGTCTCGCCCCCCGACGACGCCGACTTCGGCCGCTTCCTGCGCATCACCCAGTTCTACCGCCTGCTGGACGTCCACGTGCCCATGGTCTATTGCATCGACGACGCGGCCCACCAGGTGATCCTCGAGGACCTCGGGGACCGCCGCCTCTACGATCTCGTCGTCGGCGCGGAGGCCGCGCGCACGGAGACCGCGGACGCGAAGGCGCCGGATCGGGGCCCCGCCGCGGAACGCGCCGCGGCCGGCCTCTCCGACGCCGCGCTCAACGCCTACCGGGACGCCATCAACCTGCTGGTGGACCTGCAGACGCGCTGCTCCCAGCGCCACCAGGAATGCCCGGACATCAACTCGCGGCATTTCGACATGGACGACCTGCTCTGGGAGACCGGCTACTTCACGGCCCAGTATCTGGAAGGCTACCGGGGCATCGCCTTCGATCCGCCGGCGAAGGCGGCGCTGGAAGCCGTGTTCCGGGAGCTGGCCGCCCGGGTGGACGCCCAGCCGAAGGCGATCATGCACCGCGACTTCCAGTCCCAGAACCTGATGGTGCAGTCCGGCGGCGTGATGCGCGTCATCGACTACCAGGGCAGCCGCCTGGGCACGCCCTATTACGACCTGGCCTCGCTGCTGCTCGACCCGTACGTGATGCTCCCCGACGACGCGGTGCTCGAGCTGCTCCGCTACTACCACGCCAAGTCCCTCAACCCGCTGGCTTTCGAGGACATGCTCCGCCAGTTCCTGCTCGCGGCCTCCCAGCGCGTGATGCAGGCCCTCGGCGCCTATTGCTTCCTCTCGCGGGTGAAGGGCCTTCCCCAGTTCGCGGCGCACATCGCCCCCGGCGAGCGCCGCCTGCGCTGGGTGATGGACCGGCTGGGATGGCCGGAGCTCGCCGCCGCCGCCCTGCCCGCGAATCCCTGACAGGGACGCTTCGAAGCTCCGTCCCGCCCGCCGCCTCGGCGCGGCCCTTCAAGCGCCCGCGGCGCGCGGGCCCGCGGGTTCGCCGGGGAGCCGCCGTGGCTCCCGCTTCCCCGTCCCCTTCCGCCGCCATCCCAGCATCGCCGCCGCCAGGGCCAGGTTGAGGCCCCCCAGGGTGAACAGGACCAGGTAGCCGTAGCCGGCCTGGGCCAGCACCGCCTCCGGACCCACCCCCGGCAGCATCGTGTAGAAGAAGAGCCCCAAGCCCTCCCGCACGCCGATGCCGCCCAGGGACACCGGCGCGGTCGAGAGGAGGATGACGAGGGGCGCGAAGAACATCACGTCCGCGAAGGCGACGGGAGCGCCCACCGAGTGGAAGCCAACCCAGGCGATCGCCATCTGGCAGAGATGGACCC
>CBILQL010000528.1:0-4174 GCA_966238865.1 uncultured bacterium | reverse complement strand
TGCGGCTGCCGGGAGGCCCGGCGGGGACCAGGCCGCGCGCAGCGAGGCGGGCACCCAGGCGTGGGAGGGCAGGGCGGCGAGCGAGATCGACAGGCCCGCGGCCCCCCCGAGCAGCCGGGCGACGGCCAGCGAGGACAGGGCTCGCAGCACCATGCCCGCGCGCCGGCCCAGCCAGTAGCCGGCGGCGCCGTCGGCGAGCAGGCCGGAGGGGGCGACCAGGGCGAGGGCGGATCCCATCCCCAGGAATACGTAGCATTCCCGGAACGGTACGGATGTGTTACGCAGGAGGAGCTTCCACCGGGCGGCCTGGAGGACGAGGCCCGCGGCGGCGGCGAGCAGGCCCAGGGCGTAGGCCCCCGGGGGGACGCGGCCGAGGCGTTCCCGGACGCCTTCCAGGTCGGCCCTTCCCAGCAGGAAGGCCAGGAGGGCTGCCGCGGCGGCGGCTTGCAGGAACCAGCGGAGGCGCGGGCGCACCATCGGAGGTAAGATAAATTCCGCGGCGGGCGGCCGCGGGGTTTGCGGATGCCGGTCCGGTCACGCGCGCCGCATTTATGGCTAGATTAATGGCCATGATGCCGGTCAAATTCAAGCTCCTCCACAAGGAGTTCCGGGACAGGGAGTTCGCACTCCTGGACGTGGGCTGCGGCAACCACAGCGCCCGCGCGGCCCGCAGGTATTTCCCCCGGGTCAGGTACCACGGCGTGGACCGCAGCCGGGACTACAACAACGACCCGGAGGACTTCCGCCTCATGGAAGCCTTCTACGAGATCGACCTCGGGAAGGGCGACCTGTCCCCGATCCCGGACGGCCGCTTCGACGCGGTGCTCTTCGCGCACGTCATCGAGCACGTCCGCAACGGCGAGGCCGTGCTCGCGTCCCTGGCCGGCAAGCTGAAGCCGGGAGGGAAGATCTACGTGGAGTGGCCGGGCCCCCGCTCCCTGACCCTGCCCAGCGCGATCGGGACCCTCAACTTCTGCGACGACGAGACCCACGTGCGGGTGTACGATCTCAAGGACGTGGCCAACGCGCTGCTCGACGCGGGGTGCAAGGTGCTCAAGGCGGGGACGCGCCGCGACCCGGTGAAGCTGTCCATGTTTCCGCTGGGACTGGCATACAACCTGGCCCGCAGGGCCGCGGGCCGCGGGATGATCACCCACGGCGGGATGTGGGACGGGATGGGCTTCGCGGAGTTCGTGTACGCGGAGAAGCGCCCGGCGGCGGCATGAACGCCTAGCTCCACCTTCCGCCGCGGCGCCAATTTCCTACCTTGGTTCCCTCGCATCGGCGTCCCCGCCCGGGCCGGAGGTTGAGCATGTCGGTTGAGAATCGGAAATCATTCTGGAAGGAGAACGGCGCGGTCCTGGCGGTCCTGGCCGCGGTGGGGCTCCTGCCGTTCCTCTCCACCATCCTGACCGGCCGCATCCTCTTCGCTTCCGATCAGGCCGAGTCCTATGCCTGGAAGCCCTACTTCGAGGCCGCAGGCCGCGGCGACCTGATGCTGTGGAATCCGTTCCTCCTGGCCGGCACGCCCACCCTCGACGCCCTGGCCGGCGACGGCACCTACCCCCCCGCCTTCCTGATGGCCGCGCTGTTCCCGATCACCCATTTCGTCACCTACAACTTCATCCTGCACGTGCTGGTGGCGGGCTTCTCCGCCTTCCTGCTGGCCCGCCGCTTCTTCGGCCTGGACAGGCTCCTTTCGCTGGGCGTGGCCGCGGCCTACATGCTCAACACCAACTTCATCTCCCACATCCACGCCGGGCATACGGGCAAGTTCTACATCATGGCCTGGCTTCCCTTCTCGCTGTACGTCCTGCTGCGCTCCCTGCAGCCCGGCGCCCGCTGGATCCACCTCCTGCTCCTGTCCCTCAGCGTCGCCTGGTTCGTCACCACCAGCCACCTCCAGCTCACCTACTACGTGCTCATGGGGTATTTCCTCTACTGGGGCTTCCGGACCGTCCTGGCGCTCAAGGGCAAGCAGTACCGCGGCGCCGCCGCGCTGGCGGGCAAGTTCTGGATCCCGGTGCTGCTGGGCATCGGGCTCGCCTTCCCGGTCTTCTACCCGCCCACCCAGTACAACAAGCTGTACTCGGTGCGCGGCGAGGCCTTCAACGCCAAGGCGGGGCAGGCCGCGGGCGGGACCGACCGCCAGAGCTACGAGCACGCCACCTCCTGGTCCATCCACCCCGAGGAGACGGCCTCCCTGGTGGTGCCGGAATTCGCCGGCCTCAACGAGAACTACTGGGGCCGCAATTTCTTCAAGCTGAACTCGGAGTATCCCGGCCTTTCCATCCTCTTCCTGGGCGTGTTCGGCCTGTGCGCCTTCCGCCGCAAATGGTTCTGGTTCTGGGGCGCGGTGGGCCTGCTCGCCATAATCTACGGCCTCGGCGCGGACACGCCCTTCTTCCACCTGGCCTACAACCTCATCCCCGGGGTGAAGAACTTCCGCGCCCCAAGCATGATGCTGTTCTGGCTGGCCATGGCCCTGACCATGATGAGCGCCTATGCCATGTTCATCCTCTCCGGCGGGGACGGCGGCGTGTCCTCCGAGCGCCGCGCCGTCCTCGCGCGCAAGCTGGCCCGCATCGGCTTCTCCCTGGCCGGCGGGCTCGCCCTGGCGGGGCTGGCCGCGGGCGTGACCTACGGAATCTGGGACGCCGTGTTCGGGGGCGAGGGCATCCAGAACCTCGCCCGCCGCCCGGCCAACCTGCAGGCCTTCGGATTCGGGGCGGTGAAGAACGCCGTGCTCCTGGCCGCGCTGGTGGAAGCCCTGCGGCGCTGGCTGCGGGACCCGTCCAAGTCCATGCTCTTCGGCTTCGCCTTCCTGGCCGTCACCTGCGTGGACCTGTACGCGACCAACCGGCACTTCATCATTCCCGCCGAGGCCTCGCGCTTCCTGCCCCGGGACCCGGCCGTCGAAGGGCTCAAGAAGGAGCCGGATCTCGGGCGCGTCCTCAACCTTCCGGGGACCCCCAAGCACACCTTCTTCCAGTACCACGGCATCGAGACGCTGGGCGGCTGGATCGACAACGAATACGGCCTGTACCGGGAGTTCCGCGGCTTCGACTACCAGCAGAACCCCAACTTCGTGCAGGGGCTGGCCTTCAACCCCGCCGACGGCACCGTGGGCGGCAGCGTCTTCCTGGACCTCCTCAACGCCACGCACCTCACCTTCGCCCTGCAGGACAGGCCCGGCACCCAGGTGGCCCGGAACCGCACGGCCCTGCCGCGCGCCTGGTTCGTCACGCGCTGGGAGAGCCTGGAGGCCGACCAGGTGATCGCGAAGCTCAAGGAGCCGGGCTTCGACCCCAGGCGTCTCGCCTATGTGTCGGGCGCCAAGGACCTGCCCGCGCCTTCAGCCTCCGAGGCGACCGCCCCCGACGCGGCGGAGGCCGCCATCAGCCCCGTGTCCCGGTCCGCCGACCGGCTCGCCTACCGCGTGAAAGTCCCGGAGGCGGGGCTTCTCGTCCTGTCCGAGCTGTGGTTCCCCTGGTGGCGGGCCGAAGTGGACGGCAAGGAGGTCGAAAGCCTGCGCATCGACTTCGCCCTACGGGGGGTGCACCTGTCCCCGGGCGAGCATGACGTCGTCTACGTCTACCGTTCCGGCTGGATCCGCACGGGGCTCCTGGTCTCGGCGGCCTCCATATTGGGCCTGGTCCTGATGGGCCTCGCCTTCCGCTTCTTCGCGGGCCGCACGCCGGGCGCCCGGGCCGGCGCGGCCGCCTGAGGCCCGGGGGTCCCTTGGCCGGGCGCATTCCCTGGGGCGCGGTCGCCACCTTGGCGGGGGAGGCCCTCTCCCGCCTCTCCCTGATCGCCTTCCAGTTCCTGGTCGCCAACGGGCTCGGCGCGGAACGCTACGGCACCTTCGGGCTGGTGCTCTCCTACGCGGCGGTATTGCTGCCCCTGGCGGATCTGGGCCTGCTCAGCCTGGCCCTCAAGCGCCTGGCGAACGCCCGCGATGCCCGGATCTTTCCCGCCCTGCTCGCCCTCAAGCTCACCGCCACCGTCCTCTATCTCCTCGCCGTGGCCGTGGCCGCCGCCTTCGATCCCTCCCGCTCCGGCCACGTCCTCTCCCTGGCGGTGGCCGGAGCCTATTGGGCCCTGTACTCGCTCTCGGACTTCCTGCGCCAAAGCCTGCGCGCGCGCGAGGCCTCCCAGGCCTAGTTACGGTCGC
>CBILQL010000527.1:0-4187 GCA_966238865.1 uncultured bacterium | reverse complement strand
GGGCAGATGGACGAGACCGACCTGGAGCAGGTGATGGCCGCCTTCGTGAACCGGGAGTACGACATCCTGGTGACCACGGCCATCATCGAGTCGGGCCTCGACATCTCCAACGCCAACACCATCATCATCAGCCGCGCCGAGCTGTTCGGCCTGTCCCAGCTCTACCAGCTGCGCGGGCGCGTGGGCCGCTCCTCGGCCAAAGCCTACTGCCTGCTCATCTCCCCGGACGCCAACCGCTTCACCGACGACATGAAGAAGCGCCTCTATTCCCTGGAGAAGTTCACCGACCTCGGCAGCGGCTTCCAGATCGCCATGCGCGACCTGGAGATCCGCGGCGCCGGCAACATCCTGGGATTGGAGCAGAGCGGCCACATCGCCGCCGTGGGCTTCGAGACCTACCACCGCATGCTGCGGGAGGCGGTGAAGGAGCTGCAGGGGGCCCGGGTGCTGCCTCCGCTCAACCCCGAAATCGAGTTCCCCGAGGACGCCTTCATCCCGGAGGAATACGTCGAGGACGGCTTCCAGCGGGTGGCCCTGTACCAGAAGCTGGCCCGCTGCTCCGAGCCCTCCCAGGTGGACGAGCTGGAGCAGGAGCTGCGCGACCGCTTCGGCCAGCTCCCGGAATCCGCCGTGGTGCTGCTGCGCAGCATGCTCGCCCGGGTCGTGGCCCAGAAGCTCGGGTTCCAGAAGATCGTGCTCCAGGGGAGTCTGCTCAACCTCCAGTACCACGACATGCATGTGCCGGCCAAGGAGGAGATGGGCGAACTGGTGGCGAAATTCAAGCGGCCCATGCGCTTCCTCTACACCCAGCCGCTGCAGATGGTGGTGGAGCTCAATCCCCCGAAGCGCGGCGACACCCACGGGGCAATCGCCCAGGCGGCCCAGGTGCTGCGGGATTTGTTGTAAGCAGCGGAGTGACTTGACTTTAGCCGTCTCCACACAATTTGCGCTACACGTTCGAGGACAGCCTCGTCTTCGGCTCCCTGCCGGGAATCGTCCTCAAACGCTCGGATGAGGACAGGAGCGAAGCCCTGCGGGCATATGCCCGCCTGTACCTGGAGGAGGAAATCCGGGCTGAGGCGCTGGTCCGCAAGCTCGGCGCCTTTTCCCGCTTCCTGGAGCTGGCAGCCTCGGAATCCGGTTCGGCCCCGAACCTGTCCAAGCTTTCCATGGAATCAGGGGTCAGCGTGACAGCGATCAAGGAATATTACAACGTCCTCCAGGAAACCCTGGTCATGGAGAGGGTGGATCCCTATCTCAAGAACGCGCGCAAGCGGATCCTGTCGACCTCCCGATACTACTTCTTCGACGTCGGGGTCCGGAACGCGCTGGCCAATCTCCCCCTCGACAAGGGGACGTTCAACGCCCAGAAGGGCGTCCTGTTCGAGCATGCGGTGGTGCTGGAGATAATCCGCCGGGCGCGCGCATTGCGGAAAGAGTATCGGGTATGCTACTGGAGGACGTCCGGGGGCGCCGAAGTGGATTGCGTGCTGGATATGGGCGCCCAGGTCGTGCCCATCGAAATCAAGGCTTCCAGGCGCGTCCGGCTCGGCGAGTTGAAAGGACTGACGAATTTCCTCCAGGAATACCGTTCGGTCGCGAAAGAGGGCTTTGTCGTGACCCAGGGCGATTTCCCCGAACTCATCGCCGAAAATATCACGGCAATCCCCTGGAGCTGCCTGTGAGCGCCGGCCCGGACAGCGGAAGGCCGATACCGAGGAAATTTCTATATCTTATGCATCCAGAAACGAGCCATAATCCCAAAATGAGCCTTCCCACCCATTTCCGGCTTCCCCACCCCGGTTTCTTCGCCTCCGTCCTCCTTGCCGCCGCCCTCCTGGCCGGCTGCAAGGAGGACGCCAAGAAGGGCACCGTGCTGGCCCAGGTGGGCAGCTCCTCCCTCACCCTCGAGGAGCTGCGGGAGAGCTTCCCGGCCGAATACGAGCAGCTCATCCGCCGCGAGCAGTACCTGGACTTCATCAAGCGCTGGATCGACGACGAGGTCATCTACCAGCAGGCCCTCAAGAACCGGATGGACGACGATCCCCAGGTGAAGCGCCGGGTGGACCGGCTCACGCGCAAGCTGCTGATCGAGGAGTTCCTGGCCCGGGAGAACCCCGCCGAGGCCTTCGAGCCCGACGAGACGGCCATGAACCAGTATTACGAGATGCACAAGGAGGAGTTCCGCCGCACGGTGCCGGAGATCAAGTACGTCCATCTCCGCGTGCAGACCTCCAAGCAGGCCGAGGCGCTCCGCTGGCGCATCCAGACCGACCAGGCCTTCATCACCCAGGCGGCGGCCCAGTCCCTGGACCCGGTCCCCGAATCCATCGCCTCCCTGCCCTACAAGAAGCAGTCCGAGCTGCCCCCCTGCCTGGCCCAGGACGCGGCCGCGACGCGCATCGGCGCCAACACCCCCCCCATCTCCTGTCCCGACGGCACCTACATCGTGCGCGTGCTGGACCGCCTGGAGGCCGGGTCCCAGATCCCGTTCGCCGAGGCCAAGGACGAGATCAGCGCCACGCTGCTCGTCCAGCGCAAGGACAAGCTCCTGGACGGCCGCATCGCCAAGTACAAGGCGGGCGCCGCCATCAGCTACAACCTGGACCAGATACCGGGACTCACCGAGACTTCCGCGCTTCCCGCCGGAGCCGGAGGCGCCCCGTCCGGCGTCGGCAGCGAAGCCGCCCGGCCGGTCTCCGCGCCGATGGAAGCCCTGGGAACCCATTCCGGACCGGAGATCGATCCTGCGCCCCGTCCCAAGCCCAAGCGTCGCCCGGCGCCGGCCGCAGCCCCCGCCCAGCCCGCCGACCCGGCGGTCCAGGATCCTGCCGCCCCGGCCGCTCCCGCCGTCCCGGCGGAGCCGCCGCAAGGCAGCCAGGCCGCGCCGCCCGCCGCCCCGGAAGGAGGCGCCGCCGCGCCCGGAGAACCGGAGGCAGACCGCGAAGCGGCCCGACGCCGCTCCCCCGAAACCGCCCAGGAAGAGGCAATCCATGCGCAATGACCCGACGAACCCGAACGCCCGCGCCCGTTTCCGCGCCGCCGAGAACCGCAGCCGCCTGCTGTCCGCGGCGAAAGCCTGCGCCGCCGCCGTGACCGCCCTGGCCGCCCTGGCGGCCGTCCTGCCTACCGCCGCCTCCGCGGAATCCCGGGAACCCTTCGACGGGGTGGTGGCGGTGGTCGACGACCAGATCATCCTGCTCTCGGAACTGGAGGAGCTGCGCATGGCGATGGCTGAACAGCAGCCCGGCATGGCCGGCCTCCCCGCCGACGTCCAGCGCCGGCAGCTGCTCGAGAAGCTCATCGACGACAAGGTGGTGCTGGTGAAGGCCAAGCAGGACACCACCATCAAGGTCACGGACAAGGACGTGGCCCCCCGCGTGGACGAGGCCATCAACCGCTACGTGGATCAGCAGGGCGGGGAGAAGAAGTTCGAGACCCTGCTCAAGCAGACGAACGGGATGACGCTCTCCCAGTTCCGCTCCCGTCTCACCCAGCAATACCTCGACGGGGCCTACCGGCAGCGGCTGACGGCCAAGTACGTCGGCGACCAGGAGCCCTCCAACTCCCAGGTCCACGAGTTCTACGCGATGTACAAGGACAGCCTGCCGATGCAGCAGAACAGCCTGCGCCTCTCGCACATCCAGGTGAAGATCAAGCCCGGCGCCGACCAGGAGAAGGCGGGCTGGCAGAAGGCGGATTCCCTGATCAAGCGCCTGGACAAGGGCGAGTCCTTCGCCGACCTGGCCAAGAAGTACAGCGAAGACTACTCCGGCAAGGACGGCGGCGACATCGGGTACACCAAGCGCGGCACCCTCGACGCCGATTACGAGCGCGCCGCCTTCGCCCTGGACGCCGGCGACTACACCAAGGCGCCGGTGCGCTCCCGCTACGGCTACCACGTCATCCGGGTAACCGGCAAGAAGGACAACGAGATCCGCACCTCCCACATCCTGGTGAAGCTCGTCCCGCGCCCCGAGGACAGCGTCCGCACCCGGACCTGGCTCGACTCCCTGCGCAAGGCCGACCTCAAGGCGGAAGGCGCCGCCGCCTCCGCCGCTTTCGCGGCCCAGGCCCGCAAGTTCAGCGAGGACAAGAAGACCCGCGACCTGGGCGGCAACCTGGGCTGGTTCACCAAGGACGAGATCGACCCCCGCTACCTGGCGGCCGTGGATACCCTGCCCGAG
>CBILQL010000526.1:0-4203 GCA_966238865.1 uncultured bacterium | reverse complement strand
CGATATGCTTCTCCACCTCCACCGCCTGGGGGGGCAGGCGGAAGGCGGCGGTCCTCGCCTCCGAAACCGATGCGGAGTCCATGCCTAGCTCCCTTGCAGCCTTGCCTGCAGCCATTGCAGATCCTTCCAGGCCTTGCGCTTCAGGTCCTCGTTCCCTTCCAGCTCGTCCGGATGGTAGGTGACCGCGAACTCCCGGCCGGGAGCGCCGTCCACGCGATGCGGATTGAGCCGCAGCTCTTCCAGGCCGCGGCCGGTCTTGAGCACCGCCTGGGCGCAGGCCTCGCCCAGGAGGAGCACCACGGGGGCCTTGGCCGCCGCCAGCTCGGCGTGGAGCAGCGGCAAAAGCTTGACCAGGTCCCGGCGCGTATAGCAGCGCCTCGCCGCGCCCGGAGGCGGCAGCTTGACCACCACGGTCCGGTACAAGGCGGCAAGATCAAGGCGGATGGCGCGCATCATCTTCTCGAGCAGGAGCCCCGCCGGGCCCTGGAAAGGGAGGCCCGCCAGGCCGTCCGCGGCGGAAGCCTCCAGGCCGACCAGTGCCAGGGGCGCGGACTCCGGACCCGTTCCGTGCACGTATTTCCAGGCCGAGCCTTGAACGTCGCCGGTGAACAGGGATCGGCCGTTCCGCTCCAGGTATTCCCGGCAGGCGGCGAGTCCGCCTTCCCCGGGCAGGACGAAGTCCGGCTTGTCCGCGGCGGGAGAGGTCGAGGCTGCCGGGTTGCCTGCCTGGACCTCGCGGGTCCCGGCAGCGACGGTGGGGACGGCAAGCCGGCGCGCCGCCTTGGCGCTGTCCTGGCTGTCCTGCAGGGACTTCGAAAGCATGGAAAACAAGGAGGCCGTGTCTCCGGTGGGAGCCGAGGGACGTTCCGCAGCCGAACCCGAGGCGTCCGATCGGGAACCGGCACCGTCGCGCACCTGCATTCCCCGGAGCGCGACCACGGCGGCATCCGGCCGTGAGGCGGACAGCGCGGCGGAGGAATGGACGGAGAGGGGAGAGGCGACCATCACCTCGTCGCCGCCCAGTTCAGCCTGCCAGGCCAGGTATGCGCGGAAAGCGTCCATCTCACCCTTCCAGCATGGAGTCGACGGCGGCGACCACGGCGGCGGCCAGTTCGTCCTTGTCCCATTCGGACAGCGCTGTCTTGGCCAGGGCCGCCTTGGCCGGAGCCCGGCCTTTCGCTGGCTTCTTCCCGTCCGCGCCTTTTCCGGGCTCGCGGCGCAGCACCGAGGCCCGCACCCGTCCCTGGCCGAATCCGGTCTTGTCCGAGACGTCGACGGGGTCGTTCACCACCAGGGCATCGCAATTGCGCTCCAGCATCTTGGCACGTCCGTGAGCCACCGCATCCTTGGTCTCCAGGGCGAATCCGACCAGGATCTGCCCTGCGGGCTTCTTCTCTCCAAGCTCCTTCAGGATGTTCGGAAACGGCTTCAAGTCCATTTTTTCCAAGGACTTGGAATCCTTCACCTTGCCGTTTTTCGGCGCCGCCGGAACGAAATCGGCGATGGCGGCCGCCATGATGACGACGTCGGCGCCGGCTTGGCGCGCATGCATCTCCCGGCGGAACTCCGCGGAAGTTTCCACCCGCGCCGCCACCAACCCCGGGGAGGGGACCTCGTCGGTGGCGCCGGCCACCACCTCGACTTCGGCGCCCGCAAGCTGGAAGGCGCGCGCCAGCGCCAGGCCGGTTCTGCCGCTGCTGCGATTGCTCACGAAGCGCACGTCGTCCCATTTCTCCCGGGTATGGCCCAGGCTGATCAGCACTTTCCGTCCGGGCAGGGAGGCATAGGCGCCGCCATGGGCTTGAGCGCGCAAGGCCAGGTGGGATTTCACATAGGCGATGAGATGCAGCGGTTCCAGGAGCTTGCCGTGGCCGACTTCGCCGCAGGCCAGCACGCCGTCTCCGGTGGGAAGAATCACGTCGCCCTTGGCGCGGAGCAGGGCCAGGTTGCGCTGCACGGCGGCAGCGTCGAGCATCACCGAGTTCATGGCGGGAGCGATATAGGCATGACCCTGGAAGACCAGGTAGGCGAGGGAGACGAGGGATCCCGTGAGTCCATTGGCCAGCTCGCCCAGGGTATGGGCCGTGCAGGGGGCGATCAGGAAGATGTCCGCCCAGCGGGCGAACTCGATATGGTCCATGGCGCCCAGCTCGGTGCCGGACCAGGCATCGGTAGGCACCTTGTAGCCGGTCAGGGCCGCGAAGGTGTTGGGGTGGACCAGCCTGGCGGCGCTCGGGGTCATGATCACCCGCACGGCGGCGCCCTCGTCCTTCAAGCGCTGCACCAGGTCGCAAGCCTTGTAGGCCGAGATGCTTCCGGTTACGCCGATCAGCACCCGCTTGTTCTTCAAGGTCATGACCTATCCTACCACTTCCTGACCGAGGGATTGGAGAGACAGAAAATAAAAAACGGAGGCCGAAACCTCCGTTCCGGAAGCCGCAGCCTCCGATTCAGCCGATGCTACCGGGTTTTCCGGCCCGGCGGATTCAAGTGGATGCTTCGTCGGGAACCATCAGCAGCTTGCCGTCCTTGAACTTCTGGATCGCGATGGTGGTGGGTTTTTCGCTGAGCTTGATGAAGCCGAGATTGGCCTGTTCATTGATGAACCGGGCCTCCTGGGCGCTCATGATCACGGATTTGAACGGGGAGATGTCCTTGCTATAGCAGGTTTCCAGGGACAGGTGCTGATTCTTGGACACTACTCCTCCTCGTGGATCCCAGTGGCTGTGGGATCCGGAAAGTTGGCAGAGAGAGGGGGATTCGAACCCCCGTGGGATGTTACTCCCAACATGCTTTCCAAGCATGTACCTTAAACCACTCGGACATCTCTCTAGGGTCTATAAGTATAGGTAATTCCGGCCAAAAATCAATAATTTCACTGGAAAATGTTCCAGCCCCGCTTGGGCTGCCGAACTCCACGGTAGAAGCCTATTTTCCGAAGGCGTTGAAAGCCACCCCGAATGAAAGCCAGGCTTTTGGGCTTTGCGGGGCCTTCGGTTCCAGGATGGGAAGCGAAAAACCCGATTCCAGGCTGGCCATCAGATGGGCCTCGCCCGGCTGCCGCCCCGATTTTCTTTGCCTCCCGGGATTCCGCCAGATAGTTTAGCAGCACCGCCACCCGAAAACCGACGGCCAGCCTGGAAGGCGCATGCCCTCGCAGCGGCGTTCTCACTTCATCGCAGGAGAATGATCATGTAAACTCGCAATGTCGTGCTGGTACATGGAGCCTTCGCCGATGGCTCGGGCTGGGCCAAGGTAATCCTCGAATTGGAGCGGCAACAACTCGACGTGAGGGCGGTCCAGTTGCCCTTGACCTCCTTCTCCGAGGACGTGGCCGCCACCCGGCGGGTGCTGGCCTCCATGGACGGGCCGACCCTGCTGGTCGGGCATTCCTATGCCGGGTCCGTGATCACCGAGGCCGGCAACGCTCCGAACGTGGCCGCCCTCCTCTACATGGGCGCCTTCGTGCCCGGGGACGGCCAGAGCGTCCAGGACCTGCTGGGAGAGGCCGGGGGCCCGGGCGGGGCGGCCTTCGAGCCCATGCCTTCGGATCCGGAATTCATCTGGCTGAACCGCGCGAAATTCCACGCGAATTTCTGCCAGGACGTCGACGATGAGACCGCCCAGGTCCTGGCGGCTACGCAGAAGCCCATCCATGCGCGTTGCTTTTCCGCGGAGAAGATCAAATCCGCGGCCTGGAAGTCGAAACCGAATTTCTTCCTCATCCCGGAGTCGGATCGCATGATCCTGCCGGAGGCCCAGCATCGCTTCGCGGAAAGAATCTCCGCCCAGGTGAGGTCGATAGAATCCAGCCATGTGCCCATGGTCTCCCAGCCGGAGGAGACCGCGGACTTCATCGTGGCGTCGGCCCTGGCGCCGACCCCGGCCTGACGGACGTCCCCGGCCGCCTGCGCCCCACGCCGGGGCTGGCCGGGCTTCAGCGCCCCGGCAGGATGGTGTCGGAGCCTCTCAGCCCGCCGCCGAGCCCTGGTTCGTCGGGGCCTCCAGGGTGGCGGTTTCCTCGCCCAACCCCTGGAGACGGTACAGCTTGTGGTAAATCCCTCCCAGGCGCAGCAATTCCTGGTGGGTCCCCTCCTCGCGGACCCGGCCCTTGTGCAGGACCAGGATGCGGGTGGCCTTCTGGATGGTGGACAGCCGGTGCGCGACGACGATCGAGGTCATGCTGCGCAGGATCTTGTCCAG
>CBILQL010000525.1:0-4223 GCA_966238865.1 uncultured bacterium | reverse complement strand
GTTGTTGCGGGAGTGTGGTGGGCCCCGGAGATTTGGCGCCATTCCCTTTCAACCGGGGGGCGTACTGGGGTGTAAATGTGCGTCGTCCCGGCCCCTGCGACAATCAAGCAGGCAGTTCAAGCCCCATACCCATACCACACCTCGGGAAACCTATGGCGCGCCGGGAACTCGGGTTCCCGGGCCACCAGGCCGTCCTCGATGGCCGAGTGGAGCTGCAGGAAGGAGAACGGCTTCTGCACGTGCCGGTCGCCTCCATTCAAGGTCTCCAGGTTGAGATCGTCGTAGACCAGGTACACCGCCGCCATCCCGGGCCTGTGCCCCCGCCTCAGGGCGCCGGCCAGCCAGGCGCCGGAGGCGTCGGGCAGGTGGGCGGCCGTCACGAGCAGCCTGGGGCCTTCCCCGCCCCAGGCCCCGGCCAGGCGCAGGGCTTCGGAGGCGGTGGCCGCATCCTTGACCTCGAAGCCGTTGGCCTCGAGGTATTCCCGGACCAGGATCCGGGTGCAGTCGTCGCCGTCGACCAGAAGAGTGCGCAATCCATTGCCATAGCTGGGTCCGTATATCCGCATGATGCTCCTTCGGGGAATCGCGCCGACGGCATCGCCGGCGCATGAGTATACGATACGTGGACCAGCGTATATAGACCATGACTTATAAGTCATGCAATACTTCGGAATAATCTAATATTCCCTGCGCCCCGCAGGCCTCCCCCGGTGCGCAGATGCGGGCCGTCCTCAGGGCTCGGAAATCGTCCCCAGCACCGCGCCGGTCTCCTCTTCGGACGAGCGCCGGGCGACCTTGGCAAGGGGGATGATTCCCGTAACCTCTCCGCTTCCTCCGATCACCAGGATGCGGCGTACCTTGCGTTCTTCCATTGCCTGCTGTACGTCCTTGAGAGAGGCGTCCTCCCCCACCGTCACCGGCTCGGTGCTCATGCAGCGTTCCACCGGGGTCTCGTCCGGGCGCAGCCCGTCCGCGACGGCGCGCACCACGATGTCCCTGTCGGTGAGGATGCCCAGGGGCTTGTGCTGCCCGTCCACCACGGGGAGGGCCCCGCAGTCGTGCTCCCGCATCAATTTTGCCGCTGCCTGGATGCTGTCGCCGGGGGCGCAGCAGGCCGGATCGTGCGTCATGATGTCCAGGACCTTGATATCGGATCCCTTTTCCATCAGTCTTTCCTCCTTCCGGGGGTACCCCCCATTCTGAAAATCGCTTCGGGGAGGAGGGGGTAAAAGGGTTTAATGAATACCGCCCCGTGCACAGGGCGGGGGCTTCATTCGGCCGGTACTGGCCAGACCGGCCCGGGTGCCCCGTACCCGTGCGTCCGGTACCTGGACGCCCCGTACCCGGAAGCGCCGGACTTGCGATAGCCGTCGTCGGTCAGGGACTGGGCCGAGGCCGGGGACGCTCCCAGGAGGGACAGGATGGGAAACAGCGCAGGGATGGCCGTCATTGCCAGGGCGGACTGGACGGGAAGCTGTAGTGATTTCGGCAAGGACGGCTCCTTGGCGCGGACCGCGAGGTGAAGGGCTGGCCGGGCCGGTTGATTAGTGCGCTCCGGGAGGAGGGCGGTTTTCCCGGCCATCGATTAAATTGTACAGGATGCCCGCCGCCCGCCCCCTCTGCGCCGGCCTCCTGGCCGCTTCCGCCGCCTGGGGGCAGATGGAGTCCTTGGAGCTTCACCAATCCGTTCCGCCGCAGCAATGGGTCTCGCCTCTGCTGCAGGTCACCGGGTCCAACCTGCTCCTCGCCAGCTACAACAAATGGATTTCCCAGGCCCATTACGGCCAGATCAGCCTGGAGACCATGCGCGGGAATCTCGGCGGCGGCATGGTCTGGGACGCGGACAACTTCGTCGTCAACCAGATAGGCCATCCCTACCAGGGCGGCCTCTACTATTCGGCCGCGCGCCATGCCGGGCACGGCTACTTCGACGGCGCCGTTTATGCCGCCATCGGCAGCCTGCAATGGGAATACCTCCTGGAAACCGAGCGCCCGGCCCTCAACGATTTCATCACCACTACCCTGGGCGGCGCCATGCTGGGGGAGATCTCCTATCGCCTGGCGGAGGAGATCCACGATCCGGGCGCATATGGAGCGGAGCGGGTCCTCCGGGAAACCCTGGCGGGCCTCGTCAACCCCGTCCGCGGCCTCAACCGCCTGCTGGACGGATCGGCGTTCCGCTCCCCGGCACCCGAGCGGAGAAGGGAGGGCGACGCCGGACGCACCCCGCTCCTGTTCCGCGTCACCACCGGCGGCATCCTCACCTTCAGGACCCGGGGGACGGAGGGGGCCGAGGGGCAGGGAACCCGGGACGGAAGCGTCCGGAAAGTCCCCAAGGCAACCACCGAGTTCCTCTTCTGGTACGGGGACGAATACGCCGCGGAGAAGCCTCTTGACTTCTTCGTCGTCAACGTCGGCATCAACATGATCCGGGACCCCATCGCCTCGGTGTACGCCCGCGCCCTGCTGGGCAGCCTGCATCTGCACGGGGACGGGGAGGACTACATCCTTTTGACCGTGGGCCAGAACTTCGACTACATCAACAGCGGAATCTACAAGATAGGCGCCAGCGGCATCGGGGGCGGGTATTCCCAGCGCTTCCGCTGGGGCGACCGGTGGTACCACGTGTTTCAGGCGATGATCGGGGGAATCTCCCTAGGCGGGACGAGCACGGAGTTCTACCGCGCGGGCGAAAGGGACTACAACCTGGGCCCCGGCGCGTTCAGCACCACGCGCATCGTCCTCGGCAAGTACGGTTTCGGCCACGTGGCCCTCAACATCGACAGGTACTGGATCTACACCCTGTCCGGCGCCAACGGCCACGAGCTCGTCGGCATCGGGATGTTCGAAGCCTCGAAATCCATCTGGCGCTCCCTCGGCGGCATCCTGTCCTACACCTTCTACGACCGGACCGCCCGCTACGACGCCCATCCGACCCAATCCCGGCTGAACCAGGAGGTGCGGCTGGCCCTGAACTACGGGTTCCAATGACGCGGGGCGCTTCCCGGCTTGGCGGGTTCCTGGGATACCATCCGCTGCCGGAAGCCGGCCTGCTGGCGGGCGGATCCCCGTCCCGGCCCGCTCTGGGGAGGCGTACCGTCCGCCTGCTGACCTGGAACGTCCACAAGGAGTCCGGCCCGGCCTGGCGCCGGGATTTCGAACTGCTGCTGGACGAGCACCGGCCCGACATCGTCCACCTCCAGGAGGCCCGGATCGACGCCTTGCTGGCGGCCTTCGCGGGCCGCGCCGAGCCCTGGGCCTGGCTCGCCTCCCCGAACCTCACCCTGGCGCCCTCCCAACGTAACCGGGCGGATACCGGCGCCGCGGTCGGCGCCTTCACCGCGGCGCGGGCGCCGCTGCGCCAGGGCTCGGCCCTGCTCTCGGAGGCCTCCGAGCCCCTGTTCCGCTCCCGGAAGCCCATGCTGCGCTGCGGGCTGTCGATCCAGGGATCGCCGGCCCCGGTGCTCAGCCTCAACATCCACGCCCTGAACTTCAGCCTTGATCTGGCGGGCTATGCCGGCCAGCTCGACGCCCTGCTGGGCGGGGCGGATGCCCACCGGGGGCCCGTCCTCTTCTCCGGCGACTTCAACACCTGGAACCGCTGGCGGATGGACCTCCTGCTGCGGAAGGCGGAGGCGGCGGGATTGAGGCGGGTGGCCTTCGAGGCGGAGGGCCCCCTGCCGCGCTGGCTGTCCACCCGGTCCCTGGACCACGTTTTCTATTCCCCCGGCGACACCGGCCTGAAACCTGTCACCGCGCGGATCCTGGCATCCATCCGCTCCTCGGATCACGCCCCCCTGCTGGTCGACTTCTCGCCTTGAGTGCGGGACCTCCGGTGCCGGGATGACCGCACCGACGGCCGGATTCGGCCGGCCCGGCCAAGGCATCCGGGCTATATTCCGGACTATGACGAAGCCCGCCCGACTTCCCGCCCGGCTCGCCCTGGCCTGCGCCTGCGCGGGCCTGCTGGCGCCCTCCGCCCGGTCCCAGACCCATCCTCCCCGCTCCCAGTTCAAGGCCACCGTGGTGCTGGGCAATCTCAGCGATCCCACCCAGATGGCCTTCCTGCCCGACGGACGCCTGTATCTCCTCAACATCAAGGGGAACATCCAGATCGTCGATCCCAAGACCGGACAGGCGACCCCGGGCGGGACCATCCCCACCTCCAACGTGCACTAGGACGGGCTGCACAGCCTGGTCCTCGATCCCGCGTTCGCGACCAA
>CBILQL010000524.1:0-4246 GCA_966238865.1 uncultured bacterium | reverse complement strand
TCGATCCCGAAGCAGTCATCCTGGACATGCAGGACAGCGACATGATTTACATGATATTCCGCAATGTCCAATCGGAATTGGCCCATGCCCGGCACAAGCCGGATACCTCCCAACAGGTGTCCCCGCGGGGAGACACCGTCACCACCGGGCCCCGCCCCCGTTCCCGCTCCGGACGCAGCCAATGGCCCTATTGGACGGCAGGTTCCTTGGCCCTGGCGGTCGGCGCGGGCGCCATCCTCTACTTCACCGTCTTCGATGCCGAACCTAGCGAAGGCAAACATTTCGAGGGGGGGCTTTAAATGACAATCCGGGCCATACGCCTCGTATTCATGCTGGCCGCTCTCGCCGGCCTCCTGTCCTGCGATGTCTCGAACACCTCGAAACCGGATACGCTCACCTTCCGCCTGCCCGATTCCCTGAAAGTCACGGTCGGCAAATACGACACCGTCCAGCTTGACCTGTACAGGATCTCCGGTTCCGATACCGAGTTCGTCGGAACGCTTTTCAGAGATGCATATGAGAATCCCGCGCAACTGGCCAATCTCCTTCTGCCGGAAGGACTGGACGGGAATTTCCTCGTCCGCGTCTCCGGCATCAAGGACGGCAGGAAGACGCTCGATTTGGGAGTCGCGTTCGCGAACGGCCAGGCCTCGAAGCAACCCATCACCTATCCGATTCCCGTGATCCCCGTCAATCGGGCCCCCGCTTTCACCGCCGGGCTCGAGGCCCGCAGCCTGCGGGAAGGCGAGTCCCTGTCCGTCACCCTCAAGGCCCAGGATGAAGACGGCGATGCCGTCACCCTCTCGGTGCAGAACCTGGACAGCCTCCGCGGGCTGTTCCCGTACCGTCCCGAGGCCATCACCGTCACTGTGCATGCCGACTCCCTGGTCCTGCGCTTCGATCCCGGGGCCGCCCCGGGCAACGAGCGTGTCCGCGTGGCGGTGAGCGCTTCCGCCGGCGCCTTCGACGTCCAGGTGCTCGTCCTGACCGTGGGCAAGGTCAACCGCCCCCCTACCCTGTCCTTCGCCGCACCCAATCCCGGTCCCGCCTACCGCGTCCACGAAGGTCAAACCCTCAGCCTGCGCGTCGTCGCCATCGACCCGGACAGCGGCGACCGGGTTCGCCTCCTGCCCCTGGAGCAGACGCCCTGGCCCGCTTGCGGAAGCGGATCCTACGACACCGCCACCGGAATCCTCACCTTCACCCCCGGCTTCGCCTGCGTCGCCAACGGAGAGACGTCCCTTCCCCGCCTCGATTTCCGGGCCGCCGATGACGGCACGCCGAAGGAAATGGGCGAAATCTCCTCCACGATCACGGTCGTGGACAGCAATTCCGCGCCGCGTTGGGCCGCCGGTCCCGTAGCCCTCACGGGCAAGGAGGGCAAAGGCATGTCCCTGGACCTGGGAGAACTTTTCCTGGGCGACGCGGAACATGACTCAGTCACTTTCTCTGCCACCTGCGGGGCGATCACCACCCAACCCTTCCTATGGACCTACACTCCCGGCTTCCGGGATTCGGGACAGAAGGTCTGCACCCTGACCGCCACCGATTCCCATCAGCCGCCGGACAGCTCGCAGTTGACGCTGCAGCTCACCATCGCCGACTCGGCCCGCGCCCTGGAGGTCGACATCCTGGCGCCGGCCCGCGGCGCCTACTTCCGCGATTCCATGATCCAGGTCTCCTGGCAGATCGAGGGCGTCCCCCAAACCCGGGAGACCAGCGAAAAACTCCTCAAGGAGGGCGCCAACCTGGTGCGTCGGTCCTTCCGGGACTCCCTGGGGAACGAGGGCTTCGACACCTTGACCGTCTTCCTGGATACCCAAGCCCCGGGCAAAACCCAGGTGCGCAGCCCGGGCTGGACCAACCAGGTCAAACCCCGGTGGACCTGGAAGAGCGGCGGCGGCGGCACCGGCCAATACCGGGTTCGGTTGGATACAATGAACCTCACCCAGGGCGGCGCGAGCGTCAACGACACGGCCTACACCGCGCCCTGGAACCTGGCCGAGGGCCGCCACGTCCTCTACGTGCAGGAGCGGGATCAGGCCGGCAACTGGTCCCCCATAGACAGCGGGACGGCGCGGGTGGATGTGACCCCGCCGGCGGTGGTCATCACGGGACCGGCGAACGGCCACGTGACCAACCAGGCAAGCGTGACGGTGGCCTGGTCGGTGGACGGGAATACGCAAACCCCGTTCACCCAGACGCTGACGGAGGGCGGCAATACGATCTCCCGGACGGTGACGGACTCGGCGGGGAATGCGGGAAGCAAATCGATCACGGTGACGAGGCGGAGCAATGTGGTGTTCGTGAACGCGGCCGCGGCGGCGGGCGGGGATGGGAATTCCTGGGCGACGGCGACGAAGTCCCTGCAGGCGGGACTGGCGAAGGCGCAGAGCGGGTGGGAGATTTGGGTGGCTAAGGGGAGCTATTCGCCTCTCGACGGATTGACTGGAGTTTTTGATACCAGCTTTGCTATGAAGTTGGGCGTCGGGATTCTAGGAGGATTTGCCGGGACAGAAAATGACAAACAGATGCGGAATTGGAGCACGAATGAAACCATTCTTACCGGAGAAAAAGGGGATACGACCATAAGCGATAACCTTGGCCGCATCGTAACTGGCGCGAACAATTCTACCCTCGACGGATTTACAGTTCAAAGGGCATACACAGTGGCCGGGAGTTTACCTGGGGCAATCGTTAACGATAGGGTGTCACCAATTATTCAGAATTGCATTTTTCGAGAAAACGTAAGTTCGGCGCCTGACCAAGGAACCTCGGTAATGTTCAATTCGCTGTCCAACCCGACGATCAAGAATTGTCAATTCCTGCGAAATAGGAGTATTTACGATGTTAGCGTGATCTGGAACCTGAGCGCTTCTCCAATCATTACCAATTGCCAATTCTTAAATAATGTGTCCGGAAATAACAGTATTATTGAAAATTCGGGAGCTTCGAATGGCACTTTTTCTCAATGCGTGTTTGCGAATAATACTGGCGGCGCGATTGCAAATAATCAAGGAAGGCCGACTGTATCGGGGTGCATCTTCTACAAGAATACCTCGCAGGTAGGTGGTGGCGCGATTTGGGGAGCCGTGGGAAAAATCGTCAATACTCTTTTTGTGAAAAACTCTACGCCAGGAATCGGAGGCGCCGTAACTGCATTTGAGACAGTGGAATTTCTCAACTGTACGTTTTATGAGAATATTGCCGGAGAAGGAGGCGGAGCCGTATTCCATAGGACATTTGAAGACGGTGTCTCGATAGCGTTTAAGAATTCCATTTTTTGGGGCAACTTATCTTCAGTGGGTAGCAACAACTTGCATATTGCAAATCCTGCTGCTCTGATTGCAAGTTTCTCCAACTTCCAGTCGCTTGATTCTACCAATGCGAGCACGGTTTCAATCGGCCCGGGAATGCTGGAAGCCTACCCATCGTTTTTAGATGTTTCGAATCCTGCTGGCCCGGATGGGAAGTACTTCACTTCCGACGATGGCTTCAGGTTATTTGGTGGTCCTTGCATTAACACCGGCGACCCATCTACAACCGGACTTCCATCCGCAGATATCGCTGGAGGAGCACGGATTATCGGCGGGCGTGTGGACATGGGTGCCTATGAAAATTGAGATGGTCTAAGTAGCATCATTATTGCGCCGAGATTTGCAGCCAGTACATTGGCTGCTAGGTCAATTCGATACGAGCGATAGGTGGACTTGGGTGAGCTTGCCGCCACCGACCGAGAGCCAACACGAAAACTCATATTGACCCGGTTTTCTCAACCCTTGGAAATTTTCGGATTCCTGCGCAACCCTAGTGCTCAGAAAGCCCAATCGTGAGCCGCTTTCGCCGGGTCTGGGGCCTGGGGCTGCGTTGCTCCTCCTCGGTATAGCGCTGCTAGGACCTCGTCGTCGCGCCTTCCCAACGGCAAGGCCGTTGGGCCCCAAAACCAACTGGCCCGGGGCCCCCTTCCAGGTATCTCTATGTGGCTCGGAGGCCTTGATGGCCTCTTCGCTCCCTCGCCGCCTTCGTCTCACGATTGGGCTGACTGAGCACTAGACATCAGGGTAATTTTCAATACCCCTAGGGAACCGACACCCCGCTCCTGCTCAAAAGCCATAAAAGATTGTGTTAACACTATCCCGGACAGTAGAATGTCCGAAGCAGGATAGGAGATACGGACTCTTGTCGCCAGATTTTCCCGAAATCTGCCTGCCTTTCCTGAAAAACGGCACCTGAACAACGGATTGAT
>CBILQL010000523.1:0-4257 GCA_966238865.1 uncultured bacterium | reverse complement strand
ATCGGGGTCGTGCTCATCAAGTTCAGGGACAGTCTTCCGCCTTTGAATCGGGAGACTCCGGCAGGATCGACTCATTGAAGTACACTTCGGAAACCGGCTCGCGGACGTGGAAACGCTGGAGCGGAAGGCACCAGTCGGGATTGCGGCGGCATGGGCCTTCCGATTCGGAGGGTTGAAGGCAATGGCTCTGGAAATGCGGACAGCTTGCGAACGGTGCCGGGCGGCGCTCACGGACGAGGGCACCGCCTATATCTGCAGTTACGAATGCACGTTCTGCCGGGCATGTGGCGACGGGATGGCGCGAGTCTGCCCCAATTGCAAGGGTGAGCTTGTGCTCCGCCCGCGAAAAAGGAAATAGAGCGGCGTTCCGATCGGTTGCTTGATCGGCGGGAACCGGGGCGTTCAGGATTCCGGGATGGGGATCTCCTGCCCGTCTTCGAGCCGGCGGAGGCGGACGGCGTCGTAAGTGTCGCCGCCGATGTAGACGCCCCGTCCCGGATTCAAAGCCAGGACACGATTGTCAAGGCGCGTCAGCAGGGTGGAGATGGCGCCGACCAGGGAGCCGTCGTCGGGGGTGAAATGGACCTCCAGGCCGGCGGACGGGGACTCGGGAAAGGTATAGGGTACATCACCGATGCCATGGACATGGAGGAAGCCCCGCATCCTGTCCTGCCTTGACACGCTTGCTTCGAAGCCCGTCTCCCCGATGACGTGATGGGAGAGGTCGGAGGCGAGGTTCCCGTAGACAATCCAGCGCGGCGGACTCGCTACGATTTGCGTCGGGACGCAGATACCGGGCATGGGATCGCCGGAGGCTGTGTACCGGAGGAGGATGCGGTCTGCGCCGAACCGCCGCACTATGTTCACCCCGGATGAGCAGCTTACGGAAATTGCATTGTCGGCGCTGATGGAGACCATGTCGTTGACTCCGTAGCGGGTCGCGCCGGCTTCCCCCTCCGGAAAGCGGTACTCCCGCACGGAACCACCGGACCTGCAATAGAGGCTGGCCCCCCGGACCATGAAGCTGCTGTACGGTTCCACGGGCATGGAATCCCCGTAGCGGCCGGAGACGAAGTCGTAGAGCTTGGCCTGGGAAGAGACGACTTTCCGCCTTGCCAGTTCGTCCATTTCCTTGTGGTACCAATCCACCTGGGTCACCCGGCGATCCACCAGCACCGAGGCATCCCCGAAGAAGCCGATGATATCGATGCGGGTCTCGAATTCCGTGCGCAGATAGGTCTCCTCGGGCTGCTGGAGGCAGGCGGCCAGCGCCAGTCCGGCGAGGGCCGCCGCTGCCAGGAGGAGATTCGTCGCCGACCGGGGATTGCGTGTCGATAGCATGTCTGGCTGTTTGACGCCGCAATCCTCGGACATCGTAGCCCGCGGCGGGACGGCGCGGGGCATTAATTTCTAAATTTGCGGGAACATCGCAAGCCGGGTTCCCATGCAGAATGCACGCCTCCATCCCCTGTTTCCCTCCCTCGAGGACAAGACCGAATACCGCCTGCTGACCCGCGACCACGTCTCCGTGGAGACCTTCCGCGGCAAGGAGGTGCTGGTCGTGAAGCCGGAGGCCCTGACTTTGCTCGCGCGGGAGGCCCTCCGCGACGTCAATTTCCTCCTGCGGCCCGCCCACCTGGAGAAGCTGCGCGTCATCCTGGACGACCCGGAGGCGTCCGACAACGACCGTTTCGTGGCCACGACCCTGCTCAAGAACGCCGCCATCGCCGCGGAGGGGAGGCTGCCTTCGTGCCAGGACACCGGCACCGCCATCGTGGTGGGCGAGAAGGGGCAGGCGGTGTGGACCGAGGGCGACGACGAGGCGGCGCTGGAAGCCGGCATCCTGGAGACCTACCGGGGCGAGAACCTGCGCTATTCCCAGATGGCCCCCGTGACCATGTTCGAGGAGCGGAACACCGGCAACAACCTGCCGGCCCAGATCGACATCCATGCCGGGCACGGGGACGAGTACCGTTTCCTGTTCCTGGCCAAGGGCGGCGGCTCCGCCAACAAGAGCTTCCTCTACCAGGAGACCAAGTCGCTGCTCAACGAGAAGAGCCTGGAGAAGTTCCTCCGCGAGAAGCTGTTCTCCCTGGGCACCGCCGCCTGCCCGCCCTACCATCTCGCCGTCGTCATCGGCGGCACCTCCGCCGAGGCCACCCTCAAGGCCGTGAAGCTGGCCTCCGCCGGGTACTACGACCATCTGCCCGCGAAGGGGACCGGCACGGGGACCGCCTTCCGCGATCCCGAGTGGGAGGAGCGCATCGTGCGCCTGGCGCGGGAGAGCCGCATCGGCGCCCAGTTCGGCGGCAAGTACTTCGTCCACGACGTGCGCGTGCTGCGCCTGCCGCGCCACGCCGCCTCCTGCCCCGTCGGCATCGGCGTGTCCTGCTCCGCGGACCGGAACATCAAGGCCAAGATCACCCGGGACGGCATCTTCCTCGAGCGGCTCGAGCATGATCCCGGGCGCTTCCTGGCAGGCTCGGGCGCCGACGGGGCGTCCCAGGCGGCTCCCGTGGCAATCGACCTGAACCGGCCCATGGCCGAGATCCGCGCCGAGCTGTCCCGACACCCCATCAAGACCCGCCTCTCCCTGTCGGGCCCGCTCATCGTGGCCCGCGACGTGGCCCATGCCCGCATCAAGCAGATGCTGGACGCCGGGAAGCCGATGCCGGACTATTTCCGGAACCATCCCGTGTACTACGCCGGCCCCGCCAAGACCCCGGACGGCATGGCTTCCGGCAGCTTCGGCCCCACCACCGCCGGGCGCATGGACGGCTACGTGGACGAGTTCATGGCCAAGGGCGGCAGCCTGGTGATGCTGGCCAAGGGCAACCGCTCCGGCGTCGTGCGGGAGGCCTGCAAGGCGCACAAGGGCTTCTACCTCGGATCCATCGGCGGGCCCGCCGCCATCCTGGCCAAGGAGAACATCCTCAAGGTGGAGCTGGTCGACTTCGAGGACCTGGGAATGGAGGCCGTCCGCCGCATCTGGGTCAAGGACTTCCCCGCCTTCATCGTCATGGACGACAAGGGCAACGACTTCTTCGCCGGCATGGGGGCCAAGGAATGAGCGACGCGGCCCCGGCCGGGCTGAAGCTGGCCCTGGTGCTGTCCTCGATCGGCGGACCGCGCATGCTCTCGTCCCTGTTCTCGGGCCACGTCCCCGCCGACGTCGCCTTCGTAATCATCCAGCGCATGGCCCACGGCGGCCTCATGGACGTGCTGGTGGAGTGCCTGCGCGAGGAGCTCAACCGCAAGACCGTGGTGGCCGGCCACAGCCTGGCGCTCAAGCCCGGGGTCATCCACTTCCTGCCGCCCGATCGCAATTACGTCTTCGCGGCCGCCCCGGACGGGGGCCTCGTCGCGGTGGAGTCGCCGGGCAGGCCCCGCCTCTACCTGGACGGCCTCCTCGCCTCGGCCGCCGGGCTCGCCAACCCGCTGGCCGTCATCGTCCTCTCCGGCATGCTCACCGACCAGGACGGGGTGGCCGGCCTCGCGCGCCTGGCCGCGCGCGGCACCCCCATCCTGGGAACCCTCGAAAGCCAGACCCCCGTCTTCGACATGATCGACCAGCTCCGCCAGAAGGGGCTGATGGGGGAGCTGTTCCCGCCCAAGCACCTGCTCGAGCACCTGCGCTTCCGCGAGGCCTCCATCCCGGCCAGCAACCGCAGCGGGGCGGAACGCCCGCGTTACCTGGTCGCCGACGACGAGGAGCAGATCCGCAACATCGTGGGCGAGCTCCTCAAGGCCTCCGGCGTCGACTGCGACTTCGCCGCGGACGGCTTGGACGCCCTGCGCCGCATCCAGAAGACCCGCTACGACGTCCTCCTGCTCGACCTCCAGATGCCCGAGATGGACGGCCTCAAGACCCTGGAGGCCCTCAAGACCATCGATCCCGGCCTCCCCATCGTCATCCTCACCGGCCTCGACGACCCCGCCAAGCTCCAGGCCGCCAAGGAAAGCAAGGTCCTCGGCATCCTCCACAAGCCATTCTCCCTCGACAAGCTGCGTAAGATCCTTGGCGCGGCGGTGCCTGGGGCTGTCGCTTAGATCGGTCAGAAGATCGGACGCGATGGGGTGGCGCGGGGGTTCGGGGCTCAGACCGAAGCGCTTCCCCTCTGCGACGTCCCCGGGCGGCGCGGGGAGGGGGACGCTTCCGATCCAGCCCTCAGTCACATCGCTGGACCGTCCGCTTACCCCCGGCCGATAACAACCCTCCTCCCCGCGCCGCCCCGCGCTTCGATTCGCCCCGAACCC
>CBILQL010000522.1:0-4268 GCA_966238865.1 uncultured bacterium | reverse complement strand
GGACGCGTGTGGATGGCCTAATACCTGTTCCCGCTCCCCAACCAGATGGGAATGTGGCCCCTGAGCCGCAGCCCGCTGTTCTGGGACGTGTTCGCCATCTCGACCTACTTCACCGTTTCCGTGCTCTTCTGGTACATGGGCCTCATCCCCGACCTTGCCACCCTGCGCGACCGCGCCACCGGCAAGGTGAAGAAGTTCGTGCTGGCCATGTTCGCACTGGGCTGGCGCGGCGCCGCGCGGCACTGGGCCAACTACGAGCGCGCCTACCTCATCCTGGCGGCCATCTCCACGCCGCTGGTGCTCTCCGTGCACTCCATCGTGTCCTTCGACTTCGCCACCTCCCGCGTCCCGGGCTGGCACACCACCATCTTCCCGCCCTACTTCGTCGCCGGCGCCGTGTTCTCCGGCTTCGCCCTGGTGTCGAACCTGCTCATCATCGCCCGCGAGGTGTTCGGCCTCAAGAAGGTGGTGCGCATGCACCACCTCGACAACATGAACAAGTTCATGCTGCTCACGGGCTCCCTGGTCGGCTACGCCTACGCCATGGAGATCTTCATCGCCTGGTACTCGGGAAACATCTACGAGCGCTACGCCTTCTGGAACCGCGCCCTGGGCGAATACTGGTGGTCCTACTGGTGGATGGTGTCCTGCAACGTGCTGGCCCCGCAGCTCTTCTGGTTCCGGAAGATCCGCTTCAACCTGTGGCTGACCTTCATCATCTGCATCTTCATCAACATCGGCATGTGGTTCGAGCGCTTCGTCATCGTCATCACCCTGCACGCCGACTTCCTCCCCTCCTCGTGGGGCTATTACCGGCCCACCTGGGTGGACATCTGGACCTACGTGGGCACCTTCGGGCTCTTCGGGACCTTCTTCCTGCTGTTCCTGAAGTACCTGCCCCAGCTCGCCATCGCCGAGGTGAAGGGCGTGATGCCCGAGGCGAACCCCCACCACCACGACCACGCCCACGCGGCCGTCGGCCATGGAGGCCACTGAGACATGGAAACCGTGAAGACCCAAGCGAAACCGAAAGTCTGGGGCGTGCTCGCCGAGTTCGCCAGCCCCGCCGATGTCTATCATGCGGCCGAGAAGGTGCGCGACCGCGGGTTCAGGAAGTGGGACGTGTATTCGCCGTTCCCGATCCACGGCATCGACAAGGCCATGGGCGCCGGGGACTCCAAGATCGGCTGGCTGGCCCTCTTCGGGGCCATCACCGGGGCCTTCGGCGGCTTCGGCCTCCAGTACTGGATGAACGTGTACGCCCAGCCGGTGCTGATCGGCGGCAAGCCCCTTAATTCCTATCCGGCCTTCGTGCCCGTGACATTCGAGCCAGGCATCCTGTTCACGGCCTTCTCCTGCCTGCTGGGCATGCTGGCCCTGAACGGCCTGCCCCGGCTGTACCATGCCCTGTTCAAGAGCAAGAATTTTCACCGCGCCACGGACAACGGGTTCTTCATCGGCATCGAGGCCAAGGATCCCAAGTTCAACCTCGCGGACGCCCGCAAGCTCCTCGAGGACGCCGGCGGCCGCAACATCGAAGTCCTGGAGGATTGAGCCTTGAAACCCCTAAGAAGACATTCCCTCCTCCTGGCCGCGTCACTGGCCGCCGCCGGCATGCTGGCCTTGCAGGGCTGCCGCGGCCAGACCTCGGAAAATCCGCCCCTGTGGATCAAGCACGGCATGGAGTTCCAGCCCAAGGGCATCGCCTACGAGCGCAGCCGCTTCACCGCGGACGGGCGCGTGATGCAGGCCCCGCCCGCCGGCACCGTGGCCGTCGGATTCCTGAACGAGGACGCCGACTACTGGCAGGGCGGCAAGGACTCCGCCAGCCTGGTGAAGCAGAACCCCCTCAAGCTCACGCCCATGGTGATGGAGCGCGGGCAGGAGCGCTTCAACATCTATTGCACGCCGTGCCACAGCCAGACCGGCGTCGGCGACGGCCTGGTGATCAAGCGCGGCTTCACTCCGCCGCCGAACTTCCATGACGACCGCCTCGTGAACGTCCCCGACGGCCACATCTTCCAGGTCATCTCCCACGGGATCCGGACCATGCCCGCCTACGGGAAGCAGATTCCGGCGGAGGATCGCTGGGCCATCGTGGCCTACATCCGCGCCCTGCAGAGGAGCCAGCGGGCCACCATCAACGACGTTCCCGATACTGAACGCGGCAACCTGAGGTAGAAGGAAAAGGGATGTCACAGGATACTTTCCAATTGAAATTGAAGCCCGGCATCGCGGGCACGGTCGCCTTGGCCGCCGCGGCGGTGGGCCTCCTGGGCTGCGTGGTCAGCTTCTTCCAGGACAGGAAGCTTTTCATGGCCTCCTATCTCACGGCCTTCTCGTTCTTCCTGGCCATCACTTTGGGCTCGTTCTTCTTCATGTTCGTGCAATACCTGGCGCGCTCCTCCTGGAGCGTGACGGTGCGCCGGATCTCGGAAACCATCGCCAGCAACTTCTGGGTGCTGCTCATCCTGTTCCTCCCCCTGCTGGCCTTCGCCGGCGATCTCCTGGTCTGGTGGGATGCCAAGGTGCGGGCCGCCGACCACCTCATCCACAAGAAGGAAGCCTGGCTGAACCCGGCGTTCGCCACCATCCGCATCCTGGTCTGCTTCGCGGTCTGGAGCTACCTGGGCTGGTACTTCCACAAGAAGAGCACCCAACAGGATGCGACCAAGGATCCCCTGGTCACCAACCACCTGGGCCGGCTGGCCGCGGGCGCGGCGGTTATCTTTGCCCTTTCCCAGACCATCTGGGCCCTGGACTGGATCATGGCCCTGGACCCGCATTGGTTCTCCACCATGTTCGGCGTATATTATTTCGCCGGATCGGTGGTGGCCCAGTATTGCGTTCTCGTCCTCATGGTGGCCTGGCTGCGCCGGAGCAGCGGCCGCACGGATCTTTTCCGCCGCGACCATTTCCACGACATGGGCAAGCTGCTTTTCGGGCACAACGTCTTCTGGACCTATATCGGCTTCAGCCAGTTCATGCTCATCTGGTACGCCAACATCCCGGAAGAGACCATGTTCTTCCACCACCGCGCCGAGCATGGCTGGAAGGTCATCAGCCTCATCCTGCCCTGGTGCCATTTCGCCATCCCCTTCCTGTATTTCATGTCCTGGCACGTGAAGCGCAACATCCCCGCCATTTCAGCGGGCTGCGTGTTCCTGCTCGCCATCTGCTATATCGACATCTTCTGGCTCATCCAGCCCAACTTCCACCATCACGGGCCCCATTTCGGCCTCGGGGACATCGGCGCCATCCTTTTCATCGGGGGCGTCCTCTTCTGGGCCTTCCAGTGGCGGCTGGCCAAGCACAACCTGATTCCCGCCGGCGATCCGCGCCTGCCGGAATGCCTGTCCTATACGAACGGAGTCGTCGATGAGCGCGATTGATGAACGCACGGTGGATCCGGCCAAGCCGCATCCATCCTCCAACATGGGACACGAGATGTCCGATTTCAGCTGGACCACGGTGATGTGGCTGCTGCCCATCTCCGTCATCCTGCTGGTGGCCTTCACCTTGGTATGCCTGTTCTGGTTCCGGGGCGCCAAGACCACCCAGGTGATCGAGGCCCAGTCCCAGTTCTCCACCGACGAGCTGAAGTCCCATCGCGCCAAGGAAGCCGAGTTCCTGAACGGGTACAAGTACCTGGACAAGGATGCCGGTCGCGTGCGCATTCCCATCTCCCGGGCCATGGAGCTGCTGGTGCAGGAGAATCAGGGCAAGGGCACCATGGACTGGAAGCCGATCACCGACACCTATATGCTGGGCGCCGCCTTCGCGGCCCGGGATGCCGGATCCGCCGGCACCCAAGCCCCTGCCGCCCCCGCTGCCCCTGCCGCCCCTGCCGCAGAAGGCATTGAGATGCAGTCCGCCCCCGAAACCCCTGCGCCCAAGGGCGGCCAGCCCGTCAAGGGCCACTGAGCGGGAACTGCCGGGCCGGCACGGAAGAAGAATGATGATGCGATCCACATCCTACGGTATACGGGCCTTGGGCCTGCTCTGCGCCCTGTTGTGCGCGGCGATTTCAGGCGCCGCCGCCTTCGGCGGAGGGGCGGGTTCGGCCGGCATGGATCAAGGATCCGGCAAGGGCGGGGAAGCCCTGCCCCCTGCGCTGCTGGACGTTGGCATCACCGAGAAGCTGGGCGCCGCCCTTCGTGATTCCATTCTCCACGTAGCCATCAACGTGCCCGCCGGCACCACGGTCACGCTTACGGTGCGCGTCGGCGCCGAGAGCGTGGATCTTTTTGCGCGCGCAACGGCCCAAG
>CBILQL010000521.1:0-4269 GCA_966238865.1 uncultured bacterium | reverse complement strand
GGAGGCCGGCCAGGGCGGGGATGGCATACTGCAGGCCCTTCTCCTTCACGATGCGGCCCGCGAAGAACAGGCGCAGCTCCGGCGCGGGCGGAGATGGCGGGGCCGGGGGCGCGTCGGGGACGGAGGTGAAGTAGGGGAGGTACAGCGAGCGATCGCCGTAATAATGCGCCGCCCAGTCCCGCAGGAACCGCGAAGGGCTGAGGAAGGCCGAAACCGTCGCGCCGTGCGCGGGGACCTGGAGCATGTTGCGGCAGAAGTTGAGCCGGCGCTGCATGCCGAGGCCGGGCGTCGTGCTCCGGTAGCACTTCATGGAGAAGCATTTCCGGTCCAGGTACTTGCCGCAGGGCGAGCCGTCCGCCAGCAGGCCGAAGCCGTCCGGGCAGAACAGCCCCACGTCGTGGAGGGTGACGATCACGCGCCTGCCGAGCAGCTTCCCGGCCAGGGCGGGCAGGAAGGAATACACCAGGTTGTACTTGTTGACGTGGATGACGTCCGGCCGCCAGGCCAGGATGACGCCCAGGAACTTGATCAGGTACCAGGGATTGAAGACCCGGGAGACGTAGTGGATGAGCCGCGGCCCGTCGGCGACCAGGCGCACCGTGTGGCCCCGGGACCGGAGCAGGTCGCGGAGCGCGAACACGTAGGTCTCGGCGCCGCCGGACTCGTGCCCGTAATCGTTGACCAGCAGGACTCGCATACGGCAAAATTAATTTCTAATTCATCGGGACCCAGGAGGAGCGGTGCCGGAGCCCACGTCCCAGGAATATCTCGCGTATCTCCTCTCCACCTATGCCGAAAGGCCCGAATCCTATTACCGCCAGTTCCTGACCGTTCCCCTGAAGCCCGGCGACGCGGTGCTCGATTGGGGCTGCGGCCTGGGCCGCATGCTGGAGCTGGTCTCGGGGCTCGGCCCCTCGCGCCTGGCCGGGGTCGACCTCAATCCGGAATGCGTCCGCTACGTGAAGGAGCGGCACCCCGCCTGGGAGGTGGAACTGCTGTCGCCCCCGGGCCTGCGCTCCTCCTTTCCCGACGCCGCATTCGACCGCGTCTTCCTCCTCGACGTGCTCGAGCACGTCGACGATCCCGGCGGGCTCCTGGCGGAGTGCCACCGCATCCTCCGGCCGGGCGGCATCCTCACCCTGTCCACGCCGGATCGGCTGGCTTTCCACAAGCGGGGAAAGGGCCATCCCCTGGGGCCCGCCAACCTGCTCTTCAACGTGCGCCACCTGCTGGGCCTGGAATGGCTCGACCCCACCCACGTGACCGAGTGGTCGGCGGCGGGGCTGCTCCGGCAGATCGACGCTTCGCCCTTCCGCCGGCACGACCTCAGGCCCGTGATCTGGCATCGCATCCCCTGGATCCGCCCGCCCAAGAAATACTACGCCTTCACGCTCAACCTCTACCGGTAGCCGCTCGCCTCTCCCGGTAGCGGGAGAAGGACGGGGTGCGCCGAGGACGCCCGGCGGGCCGCCGCGAGCCGGGTGCACGGCGGATATTGCTATCTTAGCTCTCCTTCCACATTGCCTCCTCCCTCCCCGCCGGGATTGGAGGAAAGCCCCGACGGAGCGCAAGCATGCAGGTTTCGCCAGGACAGATCCAGGAATACCGCGAGCGGGGCTACCTCGTCCTGCCGGGCTTCATCCCCGCGTCGACCATCGGGACCATGGTGGCGGAGATCGAGCGGAGCATGCGCGATCCGGAGGTCTTCGCGTCGCACCGGTCCCATTTCCAATTCGCGCGCAACCCCGTGGAAAACCGGCACTACGTCCTGCAGGCCCTCCACGCGGAGCGGCTGAGCCCCGCCTTGCAGGAGCTCCTCCGCTCCCCCGGGGTCGTGGAGCTGGTGACGGCCTTCCTGGGACCCGACATCGGGCTGTTCCAGGCGAAGCTGGTCTTCAAGCAGGCGAACGGCGGCGCCGAGGTCCCGTGGCACCAGGATTTCGCCTACTGGAACTCGTTTTCCAAGGAGCCCCTCCAGCTCAATTTCGGGATCTACCTGGACGACACCAGCCTGGAGAACGGCTGCCTGGAGGTGATCCCCGGGAGCCATGCGGCGGGCCTCCGGGTCCACGACGGCGGCGCCGAGCGCATGAATTTCGCCAATCGCCTGAAGGCGGCGCCGGAGGACCGCCAGGCTGTCCCGCTGGAGGGGCCCAAGGGGACCGTGGTGCTGTTCACGGCCCTCACCATGCACCGGTCGCAGGTCAACTTTTCCGGACGCAGGCGCCTGTTCCTGAACATGGTGTTCACGCCGCTGGGCAACGACTCCATCCCCGTCCCGGTCATCGCCCGCAGGGAGCCCGGGCCCGGCGACCTTCCGGCGCCGGATGTGGAACGCATCCCCGCGATTTACGGGAAAGGCCCCCATGGCGGCCAATGCGAGGCGCAATACCGCAACCGGGAGCTGTGGAAGCAGGCCGTCCGCGATCGCGATCCGGCCCTCCGCGGCTGGGTCTACGTGCACGCCAACCAGGCCGCGGACACGGCCCCCGAGTGGTTCACCGCCCGCATGGACGGATCCGTCGGGTTCGTGCATTTCCGCAACGGCGGCGATGCGTTCCCGGAGCGGGCCAACGTGCGCTTCCTCTCCGGGGATCTCCAGGCGCGCCTCCTGGACGGCAGCTTCGACGCCGCGCTCGCGGGAGCGGACCTCGGCATCCTGGTCCTGCAGACCCGGGATCCCCATACGGTGAAGAGCGTGCTGGCGCATTTCGAGCCGCGCCTGCGCGCGGGCTCCCTGCTGCTCCTGGAGGCGTTCTTCGACGGGGCCGACTGGCGGGAGGGCCCGGCCCGCGCCCTCCTCGGCTTCGCCCGGGAAGCGGCCCTCACCCTGCGCTACCTGGCGCGGACGGAGAGGGGCCTGCTGGCGCGCATCGTCTCCAAGGGGGAGGCCCGCGAAGCCGAATACGCGACGGAGCTGTGGAAGCCCCGCGTGCTCGGCATCCAGTCCGGCTTCGGCATCCCCGCCTCCGCCCCGCCTCCGACGACCCTGAACCCGGTCAAGGGGCTCAAGCGCCTCCTGCGTCCCTGGCGGGAGGATTCCTTCCCTTCGCCCTATTACCGAGATTTCTTCCCCAAGGGACGCATCCCGCAGTTCAAGGGCGGGGACCTGCCCGGGCCCGCCTGCGGGACCCATCTCCGCCGCAAGGAGCTGTGGCGGTACGCGCTTTCCTTCGTTGAGAATCCCGCCCTCGCCTGGTGCGAGTTCGGCGTGGGCGAAGGCGAGTCGCTGGACTGGTGGGCGCTGAACAAGCCGGCGGAGAACCATCTCTTCGGGTTCGACAGCTTCGAGGGCATTCCCGAGGATTGGAACAACGTCCCCAAGGGGCAGTGGAAGACCGATCCATATGATTCGAAGCGTGACGATGTGAACATCGTGGCCGGGCTCTACGACGCCTCCCTGTCCGATCCGGCCCTGATGGCGCGGCTCGGGCCCCAGATCGGCTTCCTGCACGTCGATTGCGACCTGTACAGCTCGACGCGCGTCGTGTTCACCCGCCTGCGGGATCTGATCGGCCCCGGTACCGTGATCGTCTTCGACGAGCTGTACGGCTACGGCGGCTGGCAGACCTACGAGGCCCGCGCGTTCCGGGAGTTCGCCGGGGAGCGGGGGTTGGAGTTCGAATACCTGGCCCGCTCCGACTTCCAGGCGGCCGTGCGCGTCCTCAAGGTGGGCGTGCCCGTGAAGGTGTCGGTCCGGGAGGTCCGGTGGACGCCGCGCGCCAACGGCATCCGGCTGGACTGCGGCGAGGACCTTTTCCTGGGCTATACCACGGGGCGGCTGCGGGAGCTCGCGAGGATCGCGGCCAAGCGGGCGAGCCAGCGGCGCATCGCCGCCGCAATCCAGGAATCCCTCAAGTCCGCCGGGGCCTGACGCCTCCCGGCGGCAGGCGGTTCCCCCGCTTCAAACCCTTCCGGGCGGCCGCGGGCCCTTCCGCTTCAGGACCCATCGGGGCGGCGCCGAAAGTAGAGCCGCGACGCCGCCAGCCCCAGGACGATCGAGGCCGGGATTTCCGCGCACAGGCCCGCCCGCACCATGCCGACGGCCCCCTGTTCGGGGATCCAGGCCAATCCCAGGACGACCTTCACGGGCACGATGAACAGCAGGACCGCCGAGGCAAGCCATTGGCGGTTGATGCCGATGATCACGGCCAGCCACAGGTAGTTGAGGACCGAGGCGACCATCATCATTCCCATCATCGGCAGCAGGCCGGCGCCTTCCGCGAACCCGCGGGTCCGGAAGACCAGGTCGAAGACCGGCTTGCCCGC
>CBILQL010000520.1:0-4296 GCA_966238865.1 uncultured bacterium | reverse complement strand
GGAACAGAGCCGGAAGTTCCTCGCCAAGAAGAGCAAGGACCTGCGGGTGCTGGGGTATTTCACCGTGGGCACCGGCCTGTCCGGGAGCCTCACCGAGTTCGGCGAGGCGGTGCAGGCCTATTGCCGCCTGGCCATGGAGCACTGGGACGCCATCCATCCCAAGCGGCCCGCGGCCCGCTCCAATGCCTTGAAATGGCTGAACCAGGAACGCACCCTGGGGCTGCTCCAATCCGCCAACGGCGGCGGCGACTACGAGGTGCTGAAGGGCGCCCACGAGGAGCTGCTCAAGCTGCAGGACTTCGTGAACGGGAAGTTCCCGGACGGCGCCCCCGCCTTCGGCGGCTTCATCAAGGTGGTGAAGGAGCATGCGGAGAGGAACAAGCCCCGGGAGGAGAGCCCCGAACCGGCCGCCGAGGCCCGGACGGGCGGCGGATCCGCCCCGGCCGCCTCCGCGCCGGCCGAGATCGCCTCCGCCGACGACGCCTTCGTGGCCATCCAGAAGGCCGGCTACTTCCTGCTGGAGCAGGACCGCGGCAATCCCCTTCCCTACCGCCTGGGCCGCATCCTGAAATGGGGCAACATCGCCGGCGCGCTGCCGAACGACAACGGCCGCACCATGTTCCCGGCCCCCTATCCCCACGTGCAGGAGGGGCTGAAGGAGATGCTGGCCGGCCAGCGTTGGGCCGACCTGGCGGGCGTGGGCGAAGAGGCCTTCTCCGCCGATTCCGGCCTCTTCTGGCTGGACCTCCAGCGCTACATCTGCGCCGGCCTGCAGCCCCAGGGCGGGAATTTCGCCGCCTGCGCCCGGGCCATCCGCATCGAGCTGGCCATGCTCCTCCAGCGCTCCCCGGACCTGCCGAACCTGACCTTCGAGGACGGCACCCCTTTCGCAGACGCCATGACCAAGGAATGGATAGCCGCCGAGGTGATGCCCAGCCTGGGCGGAGGCGGGGGCGGCATGGCCATGGCGGCCATCAAGAAGAAGGGCGACGTGGGCGAGGAGCAGAAGCAGGCCGAGGCCCTGCTGGGCGAAGGCAAGCTGGAGGAGGCCCTGCACCTCCTCCGGACCGGGCTCGCCAACGATTCCAGCGAGAAAAACAACTTCGACCGCCGCCAGATCATGGCGGAACTGTGCTACAAGGGCAACAAGCCCCACATCGCCAAGGCCATCCTGGAGGACCTCCATGCCGTCATCGACCGACAGGATCTGTCGAAATGGGACCCGGACCTGTGCGTGTCCGTGTACCACCTTTCCCAAAAAGTGTACCTTGCGCTTTTCGAGGCCGGGGACGATTATACCCGGCCCGCCCTCCGGGAAAGGGCCGTGGCGATGCATACCCTGATAGCGAAAATGAATCCGGTTTTAGCCATCAGCGCGGATTTTAAATAGCTTTTCGTCCTGTTTTATGTAGCCCTCGAGCCTTCAACCAGGAGAGTCACATGGCCGGCAGCTTCCAGAACGAGATCCCCCCCGCACGGGTCAACATCAAGCTGGACATCGACAAGGGCGGAGCCCAGAAGAAGGTCGAGCTCCCCTTCAAGATGCTGGTGCTCGGCGACTTCACCGGCAAGGACGACAGCCGCCGCCTGGTCGATCGCGAGAAGATCAACATCAACAAGGACAACTTCAACCAGGTCATGGAGAGCATGGACCTGGGGCTCAACTTCTCCGTGGAGAACAAGATCAACCCCGAGGGCGGCGACCTCAAGGTGGACCTCAAGTTCAAGAACATGAAGTCCTTCGATCCCATCGAGATCGTGAAGCAGGTTCCCCAGCTCTCCAAGCTGCTCGCGGCCCGCAACCTGGTCAAGGATCTCAAGAGCAACCTGATGGACAACAAGGAATTCCGCCGCAAGCTGGAAGCCATCATGCAGGACCAGGGCGCCATGGACAGCCTGGTGGCCGAGCTGGACAAGATCGTGCCCATGGAAGAGAAGAAGGACGGGGACGCGCCGGCCGCTTGAAGACAAGCGGTAGCCGCTTGAAGACAAGCGGTAGCCGCTTGAAGACGAGCGGCAGCTGCCTGAAGCACCACGGGAACAGGGAAACATTAGGAGCAAACCATGGCCGATGAGAAGAAATCGATAGTCAACGAAATCCTGGAGTACATGGACATCAAGGCGGCCCCGGACAAGCCGGTGGACCTGTTGCAGTTCCGCGAGGAAAGCGACATCGCCGAGATCGAGGCCAACAAGCGGATCACCGCGGCCCTGCGGGTGTTCATCGGCGCCATCGCCGACAGCTCGGTGTCGGTCGAGAAGATCGACAAGACCATGCTGGATCAGCAGATCGCCGCCATCGACGAGAAGATCTCCGCCCAGCTGGACGCCATCCTCCACCATCCCGACTACCAGAAGCTGGAGTCCGCGTGGAAGGGCGTCAAGTTCCTGGTGGACCGCACCGACTTCCGCAAGAACATCAAGATCGAGATGGTCAACGTCTCCAAGCAGTCCCTGCTGGAGGACTTCGAGGACTCCCCCGAGGCCGTCCAGAGCGGCCTGTACAAGCACATCTACACCCAGGAATACGACACCCCGGGCGGCGAGCCGGTGGGCGCCATCATCTCCAACTTCGAGTTCACCTCGAAGCCCCAGGATGTGACCCTGCTCCAGAACGTCTCCAAGATTTCGGCCGCCGCGCATTGCCCGTTCATCGCCTCCGTGGGCCCCCAGTTCTTCAGCAAGAAGTCGCCCCACGAGCTGCCCGCCATCGAGGACCTGTCCAATTACATGGAACGGGCCGAATACCTCAAGTGGAAGGCTTTCCGCGAGAGCGAGGACTCCCGCTACGTGGGACTCACCCTGCCGCGCTTCCTCCTGCGCCTGCCCTTCGGCCCGGACACCATCCCGGTCAAGGAGTTCGTGTACAAGGAGAAGGTCACCGGCGACCAGCACGACAAGTACCTGTGGGGCAACGCCAGCTTCGCCCTGGCCGCCAACCTGTCCCGCTCCTTCGCCGAGAACGGCTGGTGCGTGCAGATCCGCGGCCCGGAGGCGGGCGGCAAGGTCGAGGACCTGCCCATCCACCTCTACGACGTGGGCCGCGGCAACCAGATGAAGATCCCGACCGAGATCCTGATCCCCGAGACGCGGGAGTTCGAGTTCGCGAACCAGGGCTTCATCCCCCTCTCGTTCTACAAGACCCGGAACTACGCCTGCTTCTTCTCCGCCAACTCGGCGCAGAAGCCGCAGATCTACGACGACGCGAACGTCACCGCCAACAGCCGCATCAACGCGCGCCTGCCCTACATCTTCCTCACCTCCCGCCTGGCCCATTACCTCAAGGTTATCCAGCGCGAGAACATCGGGGCCACCAAGAACGCCTCGGTGCTGCAGGAGGAGCTCAACAACTGGATCAAGAACCTGGTGACGGAGATGAAGTCCCCCAATCCGGTCGTCGCCGCCCAGCGCCCGCTGAGCGCCGCGCAGGTGACGGTGAGCGAAATCGCCGACAACCCCGGCTTCTTCCGGGTGACCATGGCGGTGTCCCCCCACTTCCAGGTGGAAGGCATCGACGTGAACCTGCAGCTCGTGTCGCAGATGCCGAAGGGCAAATAGCCGGCCCCGCCGATGTGACGGGGAACACGCCCGCGTCACCGGCCGGGGACCCCCATCGGGCTGAGAAAATTCGCGAAACAGGCGGAAGGGATGCCTTCCGCCTGTTTTTTTTCGGGGGAGCCGCGGGGGCTCCCGCCGGGATGTGAGCGGGCTCACAGATGCGCTTAGCCGCAAAGGTTAACTTGATAAGCGTATGACGGCGAAGTGTTATATTTCCTCATACCAACCCACCCTCTGAACCAAGGAGTACTCCGCATGGCACTCAACGCGTACCTCAACCTGAAGGGCCAGAAGCAAGGCGAAATCAAGGGATCGGTGACCCAGAAGGGCCGCGAAGGCAAGATCATGGTCATCGCCATCAACCACGAGATCGTCTCGCCCCGCGACGCGGCTTCCGGCCTGCCCACCGGCAAGCGGCAGCACAAGCCCTTCGTCATCACCAAGGAGCTGGACAAGTCCTCCCCGCTCCTCTACAACGCCCTGGTGAACAACGAGAACATCTCCGAGTGGAAGCTCGAGTTCTGGACGCCCCAGCTCGCCGCCACCACCGGCGTGGGATCGGAGAAGCAGCACTACACCGTCAAGCTGACCAACGCCAACATCGCCTCCATCAACTTCCGCATGCTCAACAACAAGAACCCCGAGCTCACCCGGTACGCCGAGTACGAGGAGGTGGCCTTCACCTACCAGAAGATCGAGTGGACCTGGATCGACGGCGGCATCATGGCCATGGACGAC
>CBILQL010000519.1:0-4296 GCA_966238865.1 uncultured bacterium | reverse complement strand
AGCCGTCGGCGCGGCACGTGCTCGTGGACTCCCTCGGCCGCGTGGGCGAGGTGCTGCCGGCCTGCGGCTCCGCCTTCGTGGGCGGCAGCCTGGTGCCCGCGGGCTGCCACAACCTGTGGGAGCCCCTGCTGGCCGGGCTGCGGATCTATTTCGGGCCCAGCACCCACAACCAGGAGCCGCTGGCCGGCCGCCTCGTCGCCGAGGGGGTCGCGGAGCGCGTGACGGGGCGGGCCCAGGTGCGGGAATGGAGGGAGCCGGATCCGGAAACGGCGGAGGCCTGCCTCGCCATCGCGCGCGGCCAATTCAGGTTTTTGGAGGAATCGGAGGCGGAGCTGCGCGAAAGGTTCGCGGCCGCGCTCTCCCGCGGCGGAAGACCCGAAGCCGCCATTTTATCTAAATTCTGGGGATGAAGATCTATCTTGCCTCCCCGCGGGGCTTCTGCGCCGGCGTGCAGCGGGCCATCAGCATCGTCGAGAAGGCGCTGGAGCGCTTCGGCGCCCCCGTCTACGTGCGCCACGAGATCGTCCACAACCAGCACGTGGTCTCCCGCCTGCGCGAAAAGGGCGCCGTGTTCGTGGAGGAGCTGGCGGAGGTGCCGGTCGATTCCGTGGCCATCTTCTCCGCCCACGGCGTGGCCACCACGGTGTACAAGGAGGCCGAGGGCCGCAACCTGATCACCGTGGACGCCACCTGCCCGCTGGTGAAGCGCGTGCATTCCTCCGTGAAACGGCACAACAAGAACCTGCTCCAGGTGATCCTCATCGGGCATCGCGGGCATCCAGAGGTGGTCGGCACCATGGGCCAGCTGGAGCCCGGGAGCGTCCTCCTCGTGGAGAAACCCGAGGACGTGTGGGCCCTCGAGGGCGTGAACGAGGAGGGGCTGGCCTATACCACCCAGACCACCCTCTCCATCGAGGAGACGCGGGACATCATCGCCGCCCTGAAGCAGCGCTTCCCGAAGATCAAGGGTCCGGAGAAGGGCGACCTGTGCTACGCCACCACCAACCGCCAGCAGGCGGTGACCGAGATGGCGGGCCTGGTGGACCTGCTCATCGTCATCGGCTCGGCGAACAGCTCGAATTCCAACCGCCTGCGGGAGCTGGGCGCCCGCATGGGCAAGCCGTCCTACCTCATCGACGGGCCCGAACAGCTGAAGCGGGAGTGGTTCGCCGGGGTCGCCAACGTGGGCATCTCCTCCGGGGCCTCGGCCCCTGAAGACCTGGTGCAGGACGTGGTCCGGTGGATACAGCGGGAGTTCCCCGGGACCCCGGCGGAAGACTTCACCATCCTGGAGGAGAACGTCCACTTCTCGCTTCCCGACATCCTCTCCGAATCCCGGTGACAAAGCGCGTCGCATTCTTCATAACGGGCCATGGGTTCGGCCATGGCGTCCGCAACGCGGCCGTCATCGAGGCCCTTCCCCCTTCCGTGGACGTGCACATCTTCACCTCCCTGCCCGAGGCGTTCTTCCGCGAGGAGCTGCACCGGCCCTACCGCGTGCACGCCTGCGAGATCGACTGCGGGTGCCTGCAATCCTCCAGCGTGGACGTGGACGTGGACGCCACGCTGGCGCGCTACGCGGAGCTGGATGCCGGACGGGAGGCCGCCATAACCGGGATCGCGTCCCGGCTGCGGTCCCTGGGCATCGACCTGGTGGTCGGCGACATCCCGCCCCTGGCCTTTCCCATCGCCCGCGCGGCCGGCATCCCGTCCCTGGCCCTGTGCAATTTCACCTGGGTGGACATCTACCGTCCCTACGTGGAAACCCGTCCCCGCTACCGCCCCATGCTGGAGCGCATGCAGGCGGACTATGCCCTGGCGGATCGCAGCCTGCGCCTGTGGCCTTACATGGAAGGCGGCATGCCGGGTCCGGTCGAGGACGCGGGACTCCTGTGCCGGCCGGGCCGGGAGCGGCGCCGGGAGTTCGCGGAACGCTTCGGCTTCGACCCCGGCAAGCGCTGGGCCCTCGTCTACGTGGGTACTTACGGGCTCGAGGGCGTGGAATGGGGCAACCTGGCGCGCTTCGCCGACTGGGAGTTCATCGGGCTGCACGCCTTGCGGGGCGCGCCTGCGAACTACCATCTCCTGCGCAAGGATCCGTCCTTCCGCTACGCGGACCTGACCGCGTCCTGCGACCTGGTACTGGGCAAGCTCGGGTACAGCCTGATCGCCGAATGCCTGTCCCAGGCCAAGCCCATCCTCTTCCTGGGCCGCACCGATTTCGCGGAGTTCCCGATGCTCAAGGCGGTGGTGGAAGGCGGCGGCTGGGGGAGGGAAATCCCCTTCCCGGATTTCCGGGTCCTCCGCATCGGCGACTCCCTGCGGGAGCTCACCGAGGTGGTCCGAAAGCCCATGCAAGCCGATGCAGTGCCCCGGATTCTCGAAAAAATGGGGATCTCCCCCTAGGAATGCAGGTTTTCGGGGCTCCCAGCCTGGGAATTCCGAACCACCTTTGCTATCTTGGCAGCTCCTTATTTTCGAGCGAGGCGAGGTCTTTCATGAGCCGCATTTGCGACGTCACCGGCAAGAAGAGGCAGAAGGGGAACCAGGTTTCCCATGCCATGAACCATACCCGGAAATTCTTCCAGCCCAACCTGCACAAGAAGCGGTTCTGGCTGGCCTCCGAGAAGCGTTGGATCACCCTCAAGGTGAGCGGTGCCGGCATGCGCTTCATCGCCAAGAACGGCATCGAAGCCGCCCTCAAGCAGGCCGCCGAGCTCGAGAGATAAGCGTCCCGCCGCTCCCCCGGGGCGGCGTCTTCTCTCCGGTCCGCTCCGACCGGCTGCCGTCCTCCCCCGGCGGATGGGCGAAGCCTCCGGAAGGACATGCGGGGCCACCAGGCAGGACAATCCGATTCCCGCTGCAAAGCGGGAATTTTATTTTCAAGGCTTGGAGGCCGATATGCGTCTCTACTGCCCGGCTTTTTCTCTCAACCAACCCATTCCCAGCCAATTCACCTGCGACGGCCAGGACGTGAATCCGGCCTTGCGCTTCGAGGACGTTCCCGCCGCCGCCAAAAGTCTGGCCCTGATCGTCGACGATCCGGACGCCCCCGGCCGCGTCTGGGTGCATTGGACCGTATGGAACATCGATCCCGCCCTCAAGGAGCTTCCCGAAGGCAGCGTTCCGGAAGGGGCCGCCCAAGGCCTCAACGATTTCGGGGATGTGCGTTGGGGCGGGCCCTGCCCGCCTTCGGGCAAGGCCCATCATTACCGCTTCACCGGCTATGCCTTGTCTTCCAGGTTGGACCTTGCCCAGGGCGCCCGCCGGACCGAACTCCAGGCGGCCATGCGGGATCGCATCCTCGAGCAGGCGGAGTGGGTCGGCACCTATCGCCGAGCCCGTTGAAAGCAGGCCTTTCTCGATGCCGCAACGATAAAGCTGCCCGGTCCATGGAAGAACGGGGTCCGGTATACGTCGTTCTCAGCCGGCCGGAGCGGCTCCCGGCACGGCCGGCGGGGCAGGGGGCGATTCGGGCCGATCCCCTTTCCGTTCCCTGAAGAACTGCCACATCAAAGAGGCCATGCCGACGAAGATGAGGGAATCGGCCAGGTTGAAGATCGGCCAGCTCCACACATCCCGCCAATGCAGGTGGACGAAGTCGATGACATACCCGTTCCGCACCCTGTCGAGCAGGTTGCCGAAGGCGCCCGCCAGGACGAGCGAGAACGGAAGCAGCCCCCAGAGCCCGCGCCTGCGCCGGCTCCAGGCCACCGCCGACATCGACAGCAGAGCCACGCCCGCCAGGGCATAGATGAGCGGCACGCGCACATTCTCCGGCACGTCCTTCAGCATGCTGAAGGCGATGGCGCGGTTCTCCGCGTACCGAAGCTCGACGAGATCCGGAATCACCGTGATCGGCGCCCCCTTGATCGACTCCGCCGCCCACCCCTTCGTCACATGATCCGCCTTGCACCCGACCAGCATCAAAACCAGCAGCGCCAACCCCGCGACCCAATTCTTCTTCATGACCCCAATATACGAAGCGGATCCCCTCCCAGGGGTTCCCTCCACGCTTTCCATCCCCTCTCCGCCAATCCCCAATCGCCCTCCCGGATTCCGTTTTCCCATCCCGCTGCGGAATCTATTTCCTCTGCTGCCGGAGTGCGAAACCACTCTTCCGGACCTCGAAGAACATGCGGCGTGGGACGGGTTGGATGGGTTGTGAGCGGCGCTTCCGAAGCGGGGGCATACCGGGATGCAGCAGGAGGCCGCGAAGCGTCGCAAGCGGACGGTCCAGCGAATCAATTCAGGGGAGGATCGGAAGCGCGCGCATCCCGGAATGCCCGGCAGACC
>CBILQL010000518.1:0-4300 GCA_966238865.1 uncultured bacterium | reverse complement strand
CAGCCAGGGCCGCCCCCTCGACATCGAGGTTTCCCGCAAGGGCGAAAAGCTGCATTTCCAAATCACGCCGTTGCTCGACGGCGACAGCTACAAGATAGGCGTGGGCCCCGTCCCCGTGGTTCCCACCGTGCTGGTCAAGCGCGGGGTGGGCGAGGCGCTGTCCAAGAGCTGGGAGACCAATTACGGCTACGCCACTTTGGTCTTCCGCACTTTGAACGGCATCTTCACCGGCGCCATCAAGCCCAAGGCCCTGTCGGGCCCCATCGGCATCGTGCAGATGATCGCCAGCAGCCTGCGCCAGAGCCTGCAGAAATTCCTGGAGTTCATGGCCCTGCTCAACACCAACCTGGCGGTTTTCAACCTGCTACCCCTGGCCATCACCGACGGCGGCGTGGTGCTCTTCCTGATCCTCGAGGCCATCCGCCGCAAGCCCCTGGCGCTGGCCACCCAGAACATCATCAACCGCGTGGGCTTCAGCTTCTTCCTGATGCTGTTCCTGTTCGTGACGTTCCAGGACATCATCCGGATTCCTTGGTTCCTGAACTGAAGCCTCGGGCTCGGGGAACCGTACAGCGCGAAAAATTCATGGGTCCCTCGCTTGGGGGCGGCGCGGGGCGTTCCAGGAGCCGGAGCTGCGCTTCCTCCGCTAATCGCCGCCGCGGGGCCTCCGGTCGGACCCGGTGGCGGAGTCGGGTCCCTGCGCTCGCTTCCGCACGCTAATCACCAACATCCGTCGGCCCCTGCGAACGTCCGCTCGCACCCCGGGCCCGCCCTCGCTCCGGTCGCTCCGCGACGTCCCCCGGAACGCCCCCGCGCCGCCCCCAAGAGACCGACCCGCGAATCGGGTCGCGGCGGAGCCGGGACCCCAATCGCGGGGATTCAGAACGTTGTGGGCGTATCCGGATGATGCCCGGGATAGCGTGTTGGCAATCCACCGTGGTTTCATCCAGCTTGGAAGGTCGCATTGAATCAGAATGGAGGGGCACGGGAGGGGGCTTTTCTTATATTTCCTCCCCTATGAAGGTCCTCATCCTCGGCAACGGTGGGCGCGAGCATGCCATCGGCCGCAAGCTGTCCCAGAGCCCCCGCAAACCCACCCTGATCTTCGCTCCCGGCAATCCCGGCATGGAGAGTCTCGGTGCCTGCTTCAACGTGCCGATGGACGATTTCCGCGGCCTCCTGTCCCTGGCCCAGATCCAGAAGGTGGATCTCACCATCGTGGGGCCGGAGCAGCCCCTTGTCGGGGGGCTGGTGGACCTGTTCCAGGCCAACGGCCTCAAGATTTTCGGGCCCGATCGGCAGGCCGCCGCGCTGGAGGGCAGCAAGGCCTTCTCCAAGGACTTCATGGCCCGCCACGGCATTCCCACCGCCCGCTACCGCACCTTCCGGTCCCTGGACGCGGCGCGGGCGCATCTCCGCGAGGTGGGCGCGCCCATCGTGATCAAGGCCAGCGGGCTGGCCGGCGGCAAGGGCGCGGTGGTGTGCATGACCCTCGGCGAGGCCGAGAGCGCGCTGCAGAGCATGCTGGGGCCCAAGGCCAGCTTCGGCACGGCGGGATCGGAAGTGGTGATGGAGGAGTTCATGGAGGGCGAGGAGGCCTCCCTGTTCGTCCTCACTGACGGCGAGCATTACGTGCTGCTTCCCACCGCCCAGGACCATAAGCGCATCGGCGATGGGGATACGGGCCCCAATACCGGCGGCATGGGCGCCTACTCCCCCGCCCCCCTGATGACGCCGGAGCTCCTGGCGGAATCCTGCCGCGCCGTGGTGGAGCCCACGCTGAAGGGCATGCGCCTGGAGGGGACGCCGTACCGCGGCATCCTCTACGTGGGCCTCATGATCACCCGGGAAGGCCCCAAGGTGGTGGAATACAATTGCCGCCTCGGCGATCCGGAGACCCAGGCGGTGCTGCCCCTGCTCGAGGAGGACTTCCTGGAGCTGGTCCTCGCCTCCCTGGAGGGCCGGCTGGGCGATATGCGGGTGCAACCGCCCCGGGAATGGGCCGCCGTCGTGGTGCTGGCCTCCAAGGGATATCCGGGACCCTACGAGACGGGCATCCCCATCGACGGCGTGGAGGCCGTGGACGCGGTGCCCGGCGCCCATGCCATCCACGCGGGGACCAAGCGGCTCCAGGGCCGTCTGGCGACGGCCGGCGGCCGCGTCCTGGGCCTGGTGGGCCAGGGGGCCAGTCTCCAGGATGCCATCCAGGCGGCCTATGCGGGTTGCGAGAAGGTTTCCTTCCCGGGCATGCAATTTCGCCGCGACATCGGGAAAAAAGGCCTGGCGAGATTGATACCTTAATCCCATGCGCCCCCGCCGACTACTCCGGGCCGTCGCCGTATCGGTCGGCGCTGCGTTGATGACCGGTGTCGCCCTCCCGGCGTCCGCCGCCCCTCTCGACACGCTCCCTCCTCCCCTCCGCGACATCGGCCAGAAGGTGCTGCGTGTCCCGGAGAAACTGGTCTTCGACATCATCTGGGGCGGCTGGAGCTTCAACTGGGTGCACGCCGGCAAAGCCACCATGGAGCTGCTGCCCACGGAATCGCCGGCGCAGTGGAAGATCCGCACCCTGGCCTGGAGCAACAAGTTCTTCCAGTCCCTCTATCCCGTCCAGGACACCATTTTCTCCATCATCGACTCCCGCGGCATCTATCCCCTGCGCTTCGAGAAACGGCAGCACGAGGGGAGCTACCATGCCCGCGCCTCGGCCCTCTACGATCAGAAGGCCCATACGTTGACCACCCTGGACACCGTCCTGTCCATCGATCCGTTCACCCATAACGAACTCTCGGCCTTCTATTTCATCCGCACCCAGCCGCTGAAGGTGGGCGACAGCTTCGACCTGGCCGCGGTCTCGGGCAAGAAGAAGTACAACCTCAGGGTGATCTGCCACGGCCGCGAAACCGTGAAGGTGCCGGCCGGCGAGTTCAAGACCCTCATCGTGGAGCCGGTGCTCAAGGGCGACGGCCTCTTCAAGGCCAAGGGGAAGCTCATCATCTGGGTCACCGACGACGCGCTGCACGTGCCCGTGAAGATGCAGAGCAAGATTCCCGTCGGTTCCATCAAGGTGGAATTAATCTCGAAGTCCTGAGCTTGATACTGGGACCGGAAAATGGGATTGGGGCCGGAAAAACCGGCGAAATTCCCACAATTTCGACCCCCACCCCCTCTAATTGCGACGTTTTCGCGAAAAAACAGATTATATTCTGGGAACCTTTTTTCGGATTCCCTTCTTCCAACAAAGGAGACCCCGTGATCGACGCGCAGCAGGACGATACCCAGGACGACAAGCTTATCCCGAACGCCGGCACCGTGCCTTCCCAGGACCTCGAAGAGGACGCGTTCGAAGAGGACGAAACCGCTCCGGCTCCGGCCCCGACGGTCGCCGCCAAGGAAGACGACGATCTGTGGGATCTGGACGACGACTCCGACATCGAGGAGCAGTCCTCGAGCACGCCGTCCGATGAGATGGGCGAGGAGGCGCCGGCCCCGAAGCCCCGCAAGCCCTCGGCCCCGAAGAAGGCGAAAGCCGCCAAGCCCGCCGCCACCAAGAAAGCCGCCGCGACCGTGAAGAAGGCTGCCGCCACGAAGAAGAAGGCACCCGCGACCGCCAAGAAGGCCGCGGCCAAAAAGCCCGCCAAGGCGACCGGCAAGAAGGCCAAGCCGGCGAAGAAGGCTCCCGCGAAGAAGGCCAAGTCCGCCAAGTCCGCTAAAGCCGGAAAGGCCGCGGCGGCCTCCAAGAAGGCCGCCCCCAAGGCCAAGGCTGGAACGGCCAAGAAGGCCGGCAAGAAGGGCAAGGGGAAGAAGAAATAGCCCCTGCGGAAACCTACAAGGTACCGTATCATTTAAGAAACCCCGGCGTCCGCCGGGGTTTCTTTTTTTAAGGAAGCCTACCGGGGAAGGATGAACGGCTTGGCATACCTGTTCCGGCCGTCATGCCCTTTCCCTGCGGCATTCAACTCCAGCACATACGGCCCCGGCGGCAGCGGCCCGATGGACAGCTTCCCTTGGTATCCCGACAGGATGATCCGCGGATGCGCCCGAAGCCTGCGCCCCGACAGCGTGTAGATCGCCCCGGCCATTTCCGGTGAGGCGATATGGGCTGCGTCGGGGGGCAAGGTGAACACCAGGGTATTGCCCTCCAGACGAAGGGAGAAGGTCTGGGCTGTGCCAGCTCGCCGGGGATGGACGGATGCCGGATCGTCCTCCGATGCCGTAAGGATGTGGCCGCCATACCCCACGAGAATGAATTTGTCGCCGGCCCAGGTGATGGCATTGTGGGCGTTGAACGAGCCGGTGA
>CBILQL010000517.1:0-4304 GCA_966238865.1 uncultured bacterium | reverse complement strand
GCCACCAACGGCTAGGGCACCGTCACCCATACGGTCAGCCCCTCCTGGGTGAGCTCCTCGCCGGGCGGGTACGCGCCCACGACGACTTCCGGACCCCGGTTCCTGGCCGATCTCATCCCCTTCAACGGCTCGGCCAAGGGCTTCACCGTCCGCAGCAAGGGCGATGGCGGCGGCGGCACGGGGACGACCTACGGTTCCACCCTCGTCTTCGGCCTCAATACGGCATACTACGCCTGGAACAACCTGCATTTCTTCAACCGGGGAAGGCTGAACCGCCCCTCGGGCACCAACCCGCAGCTCCAGCAAACCCCCTCCACGGGGACCGACGTGTCGTCGGCGCGCTGGCATCTCGAGCCGTTCGGCACCGGCACCTACCGGCTGCGCCACGGCAATCCGGACGGGGGCAGCGAATGCGCCTACCGGGACGGCAGCACCTCCAATGTCCGCGTCGCAACCTGCGGCAGCGGCAACGAATTCAAGTGGTCCACCGCCACCTTCCCCTACGGGTTCACCTTGAAGAACGCGACCGACAACCGATGCCTCGACGCCAACGGGACCTCCGGAACCACCAACGTGGTCCTGAAGACCTGCGGCTCGGCCGGCGGGCAGAGCATGCACCTGGGGCGGGTCAACTGGCCGAATTGATTCCGCGCGCCAGCGGCTTGATGGTGCGGTAGAAATCCTTCCGGGTAAGGGACAGGGCCTCGCAGATGGAGGAAACCGAGGTCTCCGCGTCCACCCGGGAAATGAGCTCCGAGAGCAGGCCGCGATCCCTCCGTTCCATTTTCATCGCGGCCCCCTTCACGTATTTCAACTGCAGCATCACCAGCCGTTCGGCCTGCAAGGCCCGCTTCTCCATCGCGTCCAGGCGCCGCCTCAGGGACGCGACTTCATGCAACAGGGCCTCGCGGCTTTTCGGGGGCCTGCCCCGCTTGCCTTCTCCCGGGATTCCCCCGGAGAGCTGCTTGTTCCATTCCGCCAGATGGGAGCTGCGCAGATCCCTTTCCCGCAAGTAGGCCTTTAGCGCGCCCCGGCCCTTGCCTTTCATATCCCGCACGCTCTGTAACACCTCCAGCTTGTATTCGGCGGTGAATGTCCTGCGCGAATCGCGCCTTCCGCCGCGGCCGTTCCCAACCATGGATCCCATCCTTTCCATGCATAGCCCTTGGATTGATTCGGGCCTCCGGGAGTACCAGGGAATTCCGGGCGCCATCCGTCCTGGATCGGCTCAATAATTTTCCCCGCTCCATTTGTGACAGGAAATATATCCGGCCGGGGAAAAGTTTCTGGGACCTGGCGCATGCGACCTACATTGGGCGATACTCCGCCCGCGCGCATGCGCGGCGATGGAGTTCGATGAATCGGGTAATAATCGAAAGGAAACGCTATGCACCTGCAATCCGTCAAGAAAATGCTGGGCCTCGGGGCCGCATGCCTGTTGGCCCTGGGGGCGCCCGTGATGGCCCAGCCCGGCAGCCACATGGACCACCAAAGCTCCACGGAAACCCGGATGGGCTGGTACGTCGATTTCGCCGCCACCACGATAGCCGGACATTCCGCCGAGCCCATCGTCACCCTGGGCGGCGCCAACGTGAAGGCCCATCTGCTGCAGGTCAAGGCCAACGGCTACACCGGGCCGGCCTGCTACGACATCAGCACCACGAATCCGGATTTCATCCCGGGCGCCACCGCGGACACCCGCATCTGGTTCTGGAACGCCAACACCGGCAACTACGAGGTGCTGAACGACGATTGGAACGGCTCCACCTACTCCACGGGACGGATCTTCCTCAACGGCGGCAACGCCTTCGTGAACCTCCGGGTCGCCGCCTACAGCACCGTCTGGAACTCGGCGCATTTCAAGATCTACCTGACCCGCAACAACACCGGCGAGGCCTCGTGCACGACGGGATCGGGGAAGAAATGGGTCAAGTACGTCAATGGAGTCATGTCAAACGGATGAATCCGTTCTCCGGGGATGCCCGGCCTCCGCGCCTGGCGCCCCCGGATATCCGATGGCACCGAAGTTTCCGAGCCGTCCATTTTCCCACGGGGAAACCTGCATGAGACTACCGGCCACCGCCCTCTCCGTATCGTTCCTTTTCGCATTCTCCGCGCAGGGCGCCGCCGTGCCCGACGGACCCGTCTTCGAGAAAGGCCGGGATATCCGCCCGCTGCTGGAACGGAATGCCGGCCTGGAAGCCGAGGCCATCCGCGACGGATTGCGGAAACGGGAGCTTCGGAAAACCGCCTACCTGGCCATGCGAATCGACGAACCCGGGGAGGAGTGCGTCGCGCGGGATCCGCGCACGGACGCCTGCCTGGTGTCGGTGGAAACCTTCAACAGGACCCTGGAATCCTGGGGATTCTCCGTCCGGGACATGGATCCGGAATTCCCTACCGCCGAGGATGCGAAGCGGGAGAGGAGCGCCCTGCTGAGAAGCCTGTTGGAGGAAAAATATCTCGAGACGAACGCGCCGGACGGGCAGGCGCGGGACAGCCTGCACCGGCTTTTCGATTCGACCCGGAGCGAGAGGATCCAGGCATTCCGGGCGCGCCGGGGCGACTCGGCGTACCGGGCCTTGTACAAACGACATTTCGCCGCCCAGTTCCAGGGCCGGGAGAAAAGGCGCTACCTGGCGCTGGCCTCCAGCGATTCCGCGTGGGCGGATTCCCTCCGGCTGGCGGCGCCGGACCTTCCGGAAGGCGCGGACCGCGCGGGCCGCCGACCGCCTTCGCCGCCTTGGCGCCGGATGGAGGAGGACGAAATGCCCCCCGAACTGCTGCCGGCCGCGACGGGTCTGAAACCGGGTGAAACGGCGGGACCGCTCAGGACTCCCTATGGGCACGTGTTTCTCCGCCTCCATTCCGCGCGCCGGACGCCCGACGTTGGCTTCGAAGCCGCCATGCCGGCGCTGATCTCCCTCCTGCATGCGCCGTCCGGGCAGGAGAAGCGGTTGGAGGAAGCCGTCGACGCCTATTATGCCCGCAATGCCGCGGATTTCATGGCCCCGGATACCGTGCTGTACCGTGCGTGGCTGCAGCCGGATGCGAAGCGCAGGGGCGGCGCCGGCAAGGCGGAATGGATCCGGGAAGACACGTCGAGGGTGGCGCCCGTCGCCATCCAGGATGTCCTGCTGCCCCGGGCGCTGCGCGAAGAATTGGATTTGTACCGCCCCGTGCGACCCGGCGAATTGCTCGGTCCCATCCGTTCCCTGTTTGGGACCTGGTATTTCCAGCCGCTGGAAATCCGCAAAGGCTCCCGGCGCCTTTCCCTGGCCGAGTCGCGTCCCCGCATCCGCGAATTGCTGTACGGCAAGTCACCGCTGACGCCGGAAGCCTCCGCGCTCCGTGAGTCCGAGGCCAAGGACAGGGACATCTGGAAAAATCTGGTGGGCGACTACCTGCTGCAGAACGCCAGGAAGGCGCCGGCGGATAAGAGCCGGGGTGAGCCGGCGGGAGCACCCCCCGAAGCCGGCGATACGGCCGGAGTCGCCTCGATTGCGGAGACCTATCGGAAGTTGGAGCGGGATAAAGAGGAGTGGATGCGCAAGCGGGTGCAGGTCCGCTTCGTGGAATGGCCCGGATAGACTTCAGGGGGTACCCTTGGTGGATTGCAGTCCCGGGTAGGAATAGTTCAGAGCGTAATTTCCCTGGGGAATCCCCAGGATCCGGAATTCCCCCGCCTCGTCGGGGATGGTCAGGAAGGACGTCCCGATCAGGGAGCAGAAAATTCCGCCCATGCCCACGCCGTCCAGCAAGGTCTTTCCCGTGATCCGGCCCGGCAGCCGCAAGGTGTCCGTGCCGAGATTCTTGGAGGTTTTTCCGCCCCCGTACTCGATCCGGGGGATCAGGACCACCAGGCCGCCTCCATTGTATTCGCAGGCCAGGTTGTTACGGCCTTCCGGGAGGCTGTCGAACCGGTAGATGCCGTCCGAGTCTGTCACCGCGTCCAGCCCCTCCCTGGCCAGATCCAGGAAGGCCCATTGGAAATTGGCCACGTTCAGGGACGAGAAACCTTCTCCCGCGCTTATCAAAGCCTCCGTGGGCCGGTAGAATCCGTCGCCGTCCAACCGGACCATGCCGGCATCCAACAGGAGCATGGTCTCGGCTTGGTTGAACAGGACCAGCTTGATGAAAACTCTTTTTCGGATTTTTCGCCTTCAGATCGTGATAGAAATCCGCAAGGTATTTCCGGAAGTCGGTATAATCGAAGATATCGGGTATTTCGGTCCTATAGAATCTAAGACCCATAGCCGCTAAGTTAAATCCGGACATATTTTTTGGCCCCTGGGATTCGGGCA
>CBILQL010000516.1:0-4304 GCA_966238865.1 uncultured bacterium | reverse complement strand
CTCAAAGCTTTTCCAGGCTGTCAGGCAGGCTTCGATTTGCAGCGCCTTACGGTCCTTCTTGCCACCCTCTACCTTCGGCAGCAGGCCGAAATTGAAATTCATGGGTTGGAAGTCGGGATTGGGGAAGGTGAGATGCCGGGTCAGGGCCCCGAGGCAGGTGGCTTCCGGCCAGGTGAAATCACTGTCTCCCCGCATCTCGGCGAGGATCATGGAAGCGGCGTACAGGCCCGTCCCGATGGCTTCGGTATAGCCTTCCGCGCCAGTGAGCTGCCCGGCGCAGTAGATGCGCGTGCCTGGTGCTTTCCCCGAAGTAACCGTTTCGGCGGCCGGCTTGACGCGCAGGGAAGGCTCCAGCACCTGGGGCGAGTTGAGGAAGGTGTTGCGATGCATGGCCCCGAAGCGGGCATAGGCGGCCTGCCGCAGGGCGGGTACCAGGGAGAAGATTTCCTTCTGGGTTCCCCATTTCAGCCGGGTCTGGAAGCCCACCAGGTTGTACAGGGTGCGCTGGCGGTTCTCGGCGCGAAGCTGGATCACGGCGAAGGGCGCTTTGCCGGTGCGGGGATCCCGGAGGCCCACCGGGCGCATGGGACCGTAGCGCAGGGTTTCCTTGCCGCGTCGGGCCATCTCCTCCACCGGCAGGCAGCCTTCGAAGAGCTGGCCCTTTTCGAAGGGCTTGGGCTCCACGGTATCGGCCTTGACCAGGGCCTCCACGAAGGCGAAATAGGTGTCCTTGTCGAGGGGGCAATTGATGAAGTCCGGTTCCCGCCCGTCCTCCTGGCCCTTCTCCCAGCGGTTCTTGGCGAAGGTCTGATCGAGGTCGACCGAGTCCAGTTCCACCACCGGCGCGATGGAGTCGAAGAAGTACAGCCGTTCCTGGCCCACGAGGGAGAACAGGGCCCGGGTCAGGGCGTCCGAGCTCAAGGGACCGGAGGCGACGAGGGTATAGTCATCCGGATCCAGGTCCTTGGCCTCTTCGCGCACCAGGCGGATGTTGCGGCGCGCGGCGATGGCGCCTTCCACGGCTGCGGTGAAGAGCCCGCGGTCGATGGCCAGGCTTTCCCCGGCCGGCACCCGCGCCTCCTGGGCCAGGGCCAGCAGGCGGGAGCCCGCCAGGCGCAGCTCCTCCTTGAACAGACCATGGGCGGAGGTGAGGGCGAGCCCCTTGAAGGAGTTGGAGCAGACCAGCTCGGCGAGCCCCGCGGTCTTATGGGCCGGGGTCTGCACTTGCGGGCGCATCTCCCACAGCTCCACGTCGAGGCCGGCGTCGGCCAGCTGCAGGGCGGCTTCGCAGCCGCTGAGGCCGCCGCCGATGACGCGCACCCTCGTCAATGCGACTGCCCCAGGCCCGCGTTGCCCAGCGCCTCGGTGAAGCAGCGCAGCGCCATCTTCTGGACCTGCTCCTTGGAGGCGGGCAGGGAGGTGAGGTAGGCGCAATTCTCCAGCAGGTTCTCCAGGGATCCCGCGTCCATCAACCCCAGGCGGTACAGCTCGAGGAGATAGTCGTAGGCCTGGACGGAGATGAACTCGCGCTCCATGGGATGCAGGACGCGGATCTTGACCGGCATCTGCCGGCTCTGCTCGGCCTGGGAGGTTGCCCAGGAGACCAGGGCGTCGGCGGTGTGCTTGTCCAGCCCCAGCTTGCGCAGATCGGCGGCCAGGTCCTCCCAGGCCGGGGCGATGCCGGAAGCCGGCGCGGACTTCTCCTTGCCGGGCCTCTGCGGCTTCTGCGGCCGCTGCGCCTTGCCGCGCGCCGTGCGGCCCCCCTTGGAAGCCCGCGGGGCCTTGCGCTCCGCCTGCATGTGCAGCAGCAGGGAGTCGAGGACCTTGCCTTGCAGCTTGGGGTTCAGTTCGAGCATGGTCTCAGTGCCGGAAATGGCGGGTCCCCATGAAGGCCATGGCGATGCCCAGCCTGTCCGCCGTGGCGATCACGTCGGGGTCGCGCAGGGATCCGCCGGGTTGGAGGATGTGGCGGATGCCGCCTTCGTGGGCGGCCACCACGTTGTCGTCGAAGGGGAAGAAGGCGTCGGAGGCCAGCACGCAGCGGGCCAGCTGGTCCCGGACGTAGGCGGCGACGGCATCCCCCTGCAGACCCTTGGCGGCGGCCTGCCGGGCGAGGTTCTCCCGCGCCCGGGGCTGGCACAGCTTGAGGTTGGAGTCGATGCGGTTCGGCTGTCCCGGTCCCATGCCCACCAAGGTGTAGCAGCCGGGGGCGTACTCCTGTCCCAGCACGATGGCGTTGGACTTCACGTGCTTGCAGGCCTTCCAGGTGAAGAGGGCGAGCTCCTTCAGCTCCTCGGGGAAGGGGATGCGGGTGGCGCTTTCCCATTTGCGGTTGAGCTCCACGTCCCGGTCCTGCACCAGCATGCCGCCCAGGATGTGCTTGTACACCTTGCGGGGGGAGGCGGGCTTGAGGGAGCCGATGTCCAGCAGGCGGATGTCCTTGCTCTTCTTCTGCAGGAACTCCAGGGCGTCGGGGGCGAAGCCGGGGGCGACCAGCAGCTCCACGAAGCGGCCCTTGAGCCGTTCGGCGGTGGCGAGGTCCACCTGCCGGGTCACGGCGATGACGCTGCCGAAGGCGGACACCGGATCGCCGTCCCAGGCGGCCTCGAAGGCCTGGTCCAGGGTCTTGCCGGTCGCATATCCGCAGGGGTTCATATGCTTGATGATGGCCACGGCGGGGGCCCCGTGCAGCTCGCGCACCGCCTCCAGGGCCGCGTCCGCGTCCACGAGGTTGTTGTAGCTGAGCTCCTTGCCGTGCAATTGCCGGGCGGAGCCGAGGTTGGGCTCCTTGCCGTCCAGCGCTTCCGGCTCCAGGAAGAACTCGGCCTTCTGGTGATCGTTCTCGCCGTAGCGGAGGGTCCGGCCCCGGGCGAAGGAAAGGCGCAGGGTGGGCTCGCCGGCGATGCGGCGCGACAGGAAGTCGGAGATGGCCGCGTCGTAGTCGGCGGTATGCCGGAAGGCCTTGATGGCCAGTGCAGATCTGGTGGCCGGCGAGGTGGCGCCCTCCTTGCGGAGCTCGTCCGTCACGCGGGCGTAGTCCTCGGGGTCGCAGATCACGGTGACGTAGCGGTGGTTCTTGGCCGAGGAGCGCAGCATGGAGGGCCCGCCGATGTCGATGTTCTCGATGGCCTCCTCCAGGGCGACGTCGGGCTTGGCCACGGTCTCCTTGAAGGGGTAGAGGTTCACCGCGACGACGTCGATGGCGTCGATGCCGTGGGCCTTCATGGCCGCCGCGTGCTCGGGCAGGTCCCGCACCGAGAGCAGGCCGCCGTGGATCTTGGGATGCAGGGTCTTGACCCGGCCGTCCATGATCTCGGGATGCCCGGTGTAGTCGGACACGGAGTCGGCGGGGATGCCGCCGTCCCGGAGCGCTTTCAGGGTGCCGCCAGTGCTCAGGATGCGGTAGTCCAGCTCTGCCAGGGCCTTGGCGAAGGGCAGGAGCCCGCGCTTGTCGGAAACGCTCAGCAGTGCGGTCTTCGTAGTGGCTCGGCGCTCCGGAGTTGCTGACGCAACTCCACGCGTCTCGCTTGCATTGTGACTACTCACGGAAATCCTTTCCAGTCAGGAGTTTGTAGGCTTCGAGGTATTTGTTGCGGGTGTTCGCGACCACGTCGGCGGGCAGCTCCGGCCCCGGATAGGTCTTGTCCCAGGGGAGGGTCTGCAGGTAGTCGCGCACGTACTGCTTGTCGAAACTGTCCTGCTCGCGCCCTTCCGCGTAGGTCGCTGCGGGCCAGAAGCGGGAGGAGTCCGGAGTCAGAACCTCGTCGATGAGGATGGTCCGGCCGTCCACGACGCCGAACTCGAACTTGGTATCGGCGAGGATCACGCCCTTGCCGGCGGCATACTCCCGGGCCCGGGAGTAGATGTCGAGGCTGAATTCCCGGAGGCGCTCGGCATTTGCCTGTCCCACCATGGAGACCATGGTAACAAAATCGATATTTTCGTCGTGCCCGACATCGTTCTTGGCCGCGGGCGTGAACAGGGGCGGCTCCAGACGGGCGCTGAGCTTGAGGCCAGGAGACAGGGCATGGCCGCAGACCTTTCCCGTCGCGCTGTAGTCCTTCCAGCCCGATCCCGCCAGATATCCCCGCACCACGCATTCCACGTCGAAGCGCTTGGCCTTGCGGACCAGCATGAAGCGGCCCCGCAGGTAGTCCTCGTGCTTCCGCAGGGTTTCGGGCAGATCCCTGGTGTCCGCGGACAGGAAATGGCTGGGCATGCCCAGGTGGCCGAACCAGAACACGGAAATCTGGGTCAGTATCTTGCCCTTGTCCGGGATGGCGGTGGGCAGGACCACGTCGAAG
>CBILQL010000515.1:0-4311 GCA_966238865.1 uncultured bacterium | reverse complement strand
TGGGAGCTCGACACCGATCCGCGGCGCATGAGCGTGGGGCTGGTCAAGACCTTCCAGCACTACGTGAACCTCCACTCCACCGAGTGGAAGCTCAACCGCCTGCTGGAGCGCTTCGCCTTCGGCAGCATCCGCGACGTCCAGACGACGCGCCGGGTGCAGGTGATGCTGCGGCGCAACCCGGTGTACATCCCCAGCCAGCTGAACTCGACCTGGGAGAAGGAGAAGGGCTCGTCGCCGACGGCGCCGGAGGCCCTCGACCGGCGGCCGACGGCGGCCTGAGGCGCTCCGGCGCTCCATATCCCGATGCCGGGGAGCGTGCACCATGCGGGTGATTCCGGAAATCGTCAAGGCGGACAAGGCCTATCGGAACCGGCTTTTCGCCGCCTATGCCGTCGTCCTGCTGCTCCTGTTCATCCTCCCCTCCGCCTACCTGATCGCGACCGGACGGCGGGTCATCCGGGAAGGGCGGCGGCCGCACTCGGGCATGAAGGTGATCCGGGACACCGTGGTGAGCCGCGGCTCCAAGGCCCTGGGTCGCGGCCGCATCCTCGACTGGCTGGGCGCGACCTCCATCCTCCTTGTGGCGGCAGGGTCCTCGGCCACGCGTTTCATATTCTACAAGTTCAAGACCGATCCCTTCTTTTCGTGCGGAACCGAGACTCCGCCGCGGTTGAAGCCAGGCCTCGTCCCGTTCCTCCCGGCTCCGGCATCGAAATGTGATCCGCAGCTTCCGCGATTGACACGGCGCCCCGCAATGCCGCCCCGGGTTTTGCTATTGTTTCCCATGGTCGCCCGGAACATCGGATAGATGGGCCGCGATCTTCGCAAGACCCGGAAAAACATGGCACAGATAAAGATCTACGGATTGAAGCAGTCGCTGGATGGAATCAAGGCCGGCTTGCCTGAGATTATACATGATGCCCTGGTCGGAGAAATCGGCCTGCCCGTGGACAAGAAATTCCAGCGTTTCATTCCCATGGAGCCGGGGGATTTCATCTTCCCGCCGGACCGCACGCCTTCCTATACCATCATCGAGATGAGCATGTTCGAGGGCCGCTCCAAGGAGAAAATCAAGGCGCTCATCAAAAGGATAATGGGCGAGGCGGAGCATCGCCTGAAGATCCATCCGAACGATTTGGAGATAACCGTTTCCCAATCCCCGAATTTTTGCTGGGGCATTCGCGGGAAAACCGGTGACGAACTCGCCTTGAACTATAAGGTCGACGTTTGACAAGGCCATGCGACCCACAATCAAAAAACCGCTGGCCGCTTTTTTCCCGGCCCTCGTCCTGGTCCTTTTCGCCGAAGCAAGCTCCTACCAACTCGGGATTACCGCCCGGACTCTGGGTGTCAGCAACAACGGGGAATATTTCACCAAGGAAGCGGACATCGGCTTCAAATCGGGCGTTTATTTCCAGCCGGACTATTTCCTTTCGCCCTATGTCGAGCTGCTCTATCTGGGGGAGAAGTATGAAGTGCTCCCGATTCTCGGCATACGCCTGAGGCCCAAACTGGAAAGGTGGTGGGTGCGACCGAGGTTCGGAGTCAATGTCTATCCGCAATCCTTCCAGGTCGAACTTGAATCCACCTTGAAGAAAATCCATTTGGGCGTATATGCCTAAGCATTGAATTGGGGCGATCAAGGCTGGTTGTCCCGGGGAATTAAGATCGGGTACAACATTCCTGTTCCCATCAAGTGAGCGGGGAATCGGAGGGGCTACCAAAAAGCCGGGAGGCTTATGTAATTTGACGGGCGGAGGTTCGCATGCGTCATCCCGAAATGGATTCTTTCCGCCCCGCCCGGGTCGTCCCCTTCGCCGTCGGCGCCGGGGTCGTCCTCTTGCTCCTGATGAGCAGCTTCCACGTGGTCCCGCCCGGCCACCGGGGGGTCTCGGTCACCTGGGGCAAGGTGGATCCGAAGGTCCGGGGCGAGGGGATCACCTTCAAGAAGCCCTTCATGGAGCGAGTCTACGACGTGGACGTGCGCCAAAGGACCGTGGAGGGCCAGGCGGGGGCCTATTCCAGCGACCTGCAGACGGTGCTGGTGGCCTTCAAGGCCCTGTACCGGATACCGGAGGAGAAGGTCGTGGAGCTGTTCCAGAAGTTCCAGGGCGATCCGTACCTGTCCCTGGTGGAGCCCCGCATCCAGGAGGAGCTGAAGCAGACCACCTCGCTGTTCCGCGCCGAGGAGCTGGTGAAGAGCCGGGAGAAGATCAAGGTCGACCTGCTGGATAAGGTCAAGCGGGCCATGGGCGGCATGCTGGTCCTGGAGGACATCCCCATCACCAACTTCGACTTCACCGACGAGCTGGAGAAGGCCATCGAGCAGAAGACCATCCGCGAGCAGGAGGCCCTGGCCAAGAACTTCGAGCTGGAGAAGGCGCGGAAGGACGCGGAAATCACCCTTGTCAACGCCGAGGCCGAGGCGAAGTCGGTCAAGATCAAGGGCGAGGCCATCAAGGCCTCCCCGGAAGTCATCGACCTGGAAATCGCCAAGCGCTGGAACGGCGTGACGCCCCAGAGCGTCATCGTCGGCAAGGGCGGCGCCAACGTCCTCCTGCCCCTGAAGTAGGCGCCCCGCACCGCGGGCTTCCGCCCCGGTCCGGGGATGCAGCCTCCCGGGCGAAAAACTACTTTCGTCCCGGAGGCAGCCATGCAAGTCGCCACGATGGAATTCCAGGAGATGATCCCGGTGCAGACCGCGGCGGCCCTCATCTCCTCCGCCTTGCCGTCCTATCCCGCCGTGCGCCTGTCCCTGTCCAAATGCCATGGCCGCATCCTGCGCGAGCCCCTGCGCGCCGACCGCGAGCAGCCGCCGTTCAACCGCGTGGCCATGGACGGGGTGGCCATCTCCACCGGGGCATGGGAGGCGGGATTCCGGCGTTTCCAGGTGGAGGGGCGGCAGAAGGCCGGCGAGACGCCGCGACGGCTGGCTTCGCCCCGGGGCGGCATCGAGGTGATGACCGGGGCCGTGCTGCCGGAGGGGACCGATTGCGTGATTCCCGTGGAAGACCTGGACGCGGACGGCGGCGACGTGGTGGCGCGGAACCCGGAGAAGGCCATCCGTCCCTACCAGAACGTGCACCGGGCCGCATCGGATTGCTCGGCCGGGGACGTGATAGCCCCGGAAGGGGTGATCCTGACTCCGTCGCGGCTGGGGGCCGCCGCCGCCTTCGGAGCCACCTCCCTGACCGTCGCCTACTCGCCTTCGGTGGCGGTGCTGGCCACCGGCGACGAGCTGGTGGATCCCTCCAAGCAGCCTTCGCCCAACCAGGTGCGCCGTTCCAACCCCTACGCCGTGGAGGCGGCCCTGCGCGCCCGCCGCTTCGACCGCGTGGCGCTGCTCCATTCCCGGGACGAACCGGGGCGGCTGCGGCGCGCCGTCGAGGGGGTGCTCGGCAAATGCGACGTCCTCATCCTCACCGGCGGCGTCTCCATGGGCAAGACCGACTACGTGCCGGGCGTGCTCAAGGAGCTGGGGGTGACGCCGGTGTTCCACAAGGTGCGCCAGAAGCCCGGCAAGCCGTTCTGGTTCGGCGTCGCGCCCGCCGGTCCGGGCTCCGCCTCCCGCCCGGTGTTCGCCCTGCCCGGCAACCCCGCCTCGGTGCTCGTCTGCCTGTACCGTTACGTGCTGCCGGCCCTGCGGGAAGCCATGGGCGGCGCGCCCGAACCCCTGCTCCGGGCCGTGCTCGAGGAGCCGGCCCCGGCGCCGGGATCCCTTTCCCAGTTCCGGCCCGTGTCGGTGCGGCCCCTGGAGAGCGGCGCGCTGGGAGCCGCCTTCGTCAGCAACCAGGGATCCGGGGACTTCTCCGGCTGGTCGCGCTGCGACGGCTTCGTGGAGCTGGCGGCCGGGGAGAGCCTGCCCGCGGGCAGCGCGGTGCCGCTTTACCTCTGGTAGCCGCTTCCGGCCCCTTCATTCGTCGTCCCCGGACTTGGCCAGCCGCTGGTCGCGGCGGGAGTCGTCCACCGGGTCGAGGTGGATGTTGATGACCCAGCGCCCCGCCTCCAGCCTGCGGATGCGCATCTCGATCTCGTCCGCGATGCGGTGGGCTTCGCGCAGGCGGATGTCCTCGTCGAAGACGAGGTGGAACTCCACGAAATTCGTGTCGCCGGAGCGCCGGGTCTTGAGCTCGTGGAGGCCGGTCACCTGGGGGCTGTGCCCCGTGGCCAGGGCGCGGATGCGCCCCACCAGGTCCTGGTCCAGGGCCCTGTCCAGCAGCATGTCCAGGCCCTTGCGCATGAGGGGCACGGCGGCCCGGGCCACCACCAGGGAGATGACGATGGCGACGGCGGGATCGATCCAGTCCCACC
>CBILQL010000514.1:0-4313 GCA_966238865.1 uncultured bacterium | reverse complement strand
CGAGGTCACCACCACCCCAGAAATGGGGGCGGCGCTGCGCTTCATCACGTCCGATCCGGCGCCGTGGCTCCACAGGATGGGCACGAGGCCGGCCAGGATCACGGCCGCCGTCATCGCCTTCGGCCGCACCCGGCGCACGGCGCCGTGGTCGATGGCTTCCCGCAGGTCCCGGAACGTGGCCAGTTTTCCCTTCGCCCGCGCCTCCTGGAAGGCCTGCTCCAGGTAGAGGAGCATGATCACCCCCGTCTCGGCGTCGAGGCCGGCCAGGGCTATCATCCCCACCCATACCGCCATGCTCATGTTGTACCCCAGCAGGTACAGGGTCCACACCGCGCCCACCAGGGAGAAGGGCATGGCCAGCAGCACCAGCGCGGTCTTGGCCAGGGACCGCGTGTTGAGGTAGAGCAGGATGACGATGATGAGCAGGGTCATGGGCACCACCGCCAGCAGGCGGCGGTTGGCCCGCTGCATGTATTCGAACTCGCCGCTCCACGCCAGGCTGTAGCCGTGGGGCAGGGGCACGGCGGCGGCGAGGGCGGGCCGCGCGCGCGCCACGTAGCCGCCGATGTCGCCGTCGCGCACGTCCACGAACACCCAGGCGTTGGGGCGCGCGTCCTCGCTGCGGATCACCATGGGCCCCTTGGAGGGCGAGATGGAGGCCACCTGGCCCAGGGGGACCTGCCCCCCGTCCGGGGCGGGCACCAGCACGCGCCGCAGGTCCCCGATGTTGTCGCGCAGCTCGCGGGCGTAGCGCAGGCTCACCGGGTAGCGCTCCAGGCCCTCCACCGTGGTGGTCACCGCCATGCCGCCCAGGGCCGTCTGGATCACCATCTGCACGTCGGCGATGTTGAGGCCATAGCGGGCGGCCTCGCGCCGGTCGATGGCGACGTCCAGGTAGTTGCCGCCCACGGCCCGCACCGCGAAGGCGGTGGCCGTGCCGGGCAGCCGCCGCACCGCCTCCTCCACCCGGAGGCCGATGGCCTCGAGGGTGTCCAGGTCCGGTCCGGAGATCTTGAGCCCCACCGGCGTCTTGATGCCGGTGGACAGCATGTCGATGCGGTTCTTGATGGGCATGGTCCAGGAGTTGGTGATGCCGGGGAGCTTCAGGGCCGCGTCCATCGCCTCCACCAGCTTCTCCACCGTCATGCCCGGCCGCCACTCCGATTCCGGCTTGAGGCGGATGGTGGTCTCCACCATGTCCAGCCCTGCCGGATCGGTGGCGGTCTCGGCGCGGCCGATCTTGCCGAACACCTGCTCCACCTCGGGGAACGACTTGATGATCTTGTCGGTCTGCTGGAGGAGCTCCCGGGCCTTGGTCACCGAGACCCCGGGCATGGTGGTGGGCATGTAGAGGAGATCGCCCTCGAACAGGGGAGGCATGAACTCCGATCCCAGGCGCGAGAACGGCACCGCCGTGATCGCGACCAGGGCGGCCGCGCCCGCGATCACCGCCCACGGCGCGCGGAGCACCGCGGCCACCGCCGGCCGGTAGGCCCGGACCAGGAGGCGGTTCACGGGATTGCCCTCCTCGGGGGGCACGCGCCCGCGGATGAAGAGGCCCGCCAAAACCGGGATCACCGTCACCGCCAGGATCGAGGCCGCGGCCATGGCGTAGGTCTTGGTGAAGGCCAGGGGGCGGAACATGCGGCCTTCCTGGGCCTCCAGGGCGAACACCGGGACGAAGGAGGCGGTGATCACGAGCAGGGACCAGAACACCGCCGGGCCCACCTCCCGGGAGGCGGCGAGGACGACCTCCCAGCGGTCGCGGCGCTCCGCCTCGGGCCGGCCCTGCTCGCGCTCGAGGTGCTTGTGGACGTTCTCGACGAGGATGATGGCCCCGTCCACCATGGCCCCGATGGCGATGGCGATGCCGCCCAGGGACATGATGTTGGCGTTGATCCCCTGCAGCCGCATCACACCGAAGGCGCAGAGCACCGCGGTGGGCAGGGTGAAAACCGCCACCAGGGCGCTGCGCGCATGGAGCAGGAACAGGGCGCAGACCGCGGCCACGATCAGCATCTCCTCGATCAGCTTCGACCTCAGGTTGCCGATGGCGCGGCCGATGAGCCCGGAGCGGTCGTAGGTCGGCACGATGCGGACGTCCGCGGGCATGCCCGCCTTCAGCTCCTCCAGCTTGGCCTTCACCGCGCCGATGACCTCCAGGGCGTTGCCGCCGTGGCGCATCACCACGATGCCTCCCACCACCTCCCCCCGCCCGTCGAGCTCGGCCAGCCCGCGCCGCATCTCGGGGCCCACCGCCACGTCGGCCAGGTCCCCGACGTGCACGGGCGCCCCCCGGCCCACGCGCACGGGGATGGCGCGGATGTCCTCGACGCCCTTCAGGTAGCCGAGGCCGCGCACCATGAACTCCATCTCGCCCATCTCCACCACCTCGCCGCCGGCCTCCATGTTGCCGCCGCGGATGGCCGCCTCCACCTCGGTGAGGGGGATGCCAAGCGCCTGGAGGCGCGCGGGATCCACGTTCACCTGGTACTGCTTGACGTAGCCGCCCAGGCTGGCCACCTCGGCCACGCCGTCCACGCCCGCCAGGGCGTACTTGAGGTGCCAGTCCTGCAGGGTGCGCAGCTCCTGGAGCGACCGGGTATCGGACACCAGGGCGTATTCGTACACCCAGCCCACGCCGGTGCCGTCGGGCCCCAGGGCCGGCGTCACGCCCGGGGGCAGGCGCTTCTGCGCGTAGTTCAGGTATTCCAGCACGCGGCTGCGGGCCCAGTACAGGTCGGTGCCGTCCTCGAAGATGACGTACACCAGCGAATAGCCGAAGAAGGAATAGCCCCGCACCACCTTGGATCCGGGCACCGAGACCAGGGCCGAGGTGAGCGGGTAGGTGATCTGGTCCTCGACGATGCGGGGCGACTGGCCGCGGTGCTCGGTGTAGACGATCACCTGCGCGTCGCTGAGATCGGGGATGGCGTCCACCGGCGTGGTCAGGAGGGCCCACCCCCCCCAGCCCGCCGCCAGGAGCATGAGCAGGATCACCAGCACCCGGTTGCGCAGGGACCATCCTATCAGCCAGGCCAGGGGGCCCCCTCCGGACTCCCCCTCCGCATCCGCGGCGCCCCCGCTTCCGTTGCTTTCATGGTACGGTATCTTACGGGTTTCCTTCATGGCGTCCCCGCCGGATTCCCGTGCCCGGAATGCCCGCCGGGCGCCCGGCCGCCGCCCGCCCCGGCATCGCCGGAGCCGGCCGCCCCGTCGGCGCCGCCGCTCGCCGCTCCGGCGGCATCCCCGCCGCCGCCCCGGGCCTGCATGCGCTGGATGGCGGCCTTGAGGTTGCTCTCGGAATCGATCAGGAACTGGGAGGAGACCACCAGCGACTCCCCCTCGCTCAGCCCCTCAAGCACCTCGGACCAGCCCCCGGCGGAGCGCCCGAGGACGAGCTCGCGCGGCTCGAAGTAGCCCTGTCCCAGGGAGACGATGGCGAGGTTGCGCCGGCCCGAGCGGATGATCGCCTGCTCCGGCACCGCCACCACCGGCCCGGAGGCGTGCGCGGCCAGGGTCACCGAGGCGAACATCTCCGGCTTCAAATCCAGGGAGGCGGTGTTGGCGACCTCGACGCGCACCTCGGCGGTGCGGGTCTCCGGATCCAGCACCGGGGACACGAAGGCCACCTGGCCGGAGAAGACCTTCCCCGGCAGGTAGGAGAGGGTTATCTCCGCGGGCGATCCCACCCTCACCCGGCCCAGGTCCGCCTGGTAGATGCTGGCGACGACCCATACCCGCGACAGGTCCGCGATGCGGTACAGGGGCATGCCCGGCGACACGCTCTGTCCCTGCAGCACCTGCTTCTCCAGCACCACCCCGGATGCGGGCGAGACGATCGGCATCGTGCGCTCCGCGGCCCCCCGCCGCTCCAGTACCGCGATGCGCCCCTCGGGGAAGCCCCAGTTGATCAGGCGGCGCCGCGCGCTCGATAGCAGGTCGCCGGCGGCGCGGCGCGCCTCGGCGGCAGGTCCGCCCGCGGCCCCCCCCTCCCCGCCGGAGGCGGCGCCCGCGTAGCGCAGGGCCTGGAGGTATTCCTCCTGGGCGCTCACCAGGTCCGGGCTGTACAGGTCCAGCAGGATCTCGCCCTTGCGCACGGCCTGCCCCGTGGAGGCGGCATGCAGCCGTTCGGCCCAGCCCGACACGCGGGCGTTCACGTCGTATTGCCGCGATTCGTCCACGGTCACGCGGCCGCTGGCGCGCACCTCGTCGGCCAGATCGCGCAGGCCCACCGGCTCGGTGCGCACGCCGATGTTCTGCACCACCGCCGGATCGATGCGCACGGCGCCCGCCCCGGCCCCGCCGCCTCC
>CBILQL010000513.1:0-4314 GCA_966238865.1 uncultured bacterium | reverse complement strand
AGGGAGAAGGCCAGCATGGTATAGAGCAGGGCCAGCTTGCGGCGGCCCAGGGCGATCACCTCCCCCTCCTTCTTCTTGAAGATGACGAGCCGCCAGGCCGGGAAATCGGCGGCCAGCGGGCGCTCCAGGGCCACCTTGCGGTCCGCAAGGGTGTCCGTGGCCATCACCGCCTGGTCCCGCCCGTTCATCAGGGCGAAGTCCATGTCCTTCCAGGCGCTCTTCTTGTCCAGGACTATCTCGCCGCGGACCACCTCGCTGAACACCGATTCGTTCAGCCGGGCGATGATGCGGGTCTCCTTGTCGAGCCATGGGTATCCGATGACCAGGTACGGGAATCCTTCCAGGTAATCTATCTGGATCGGGTTCCGGAAGTCCAGCGCCGAGGACCGGATCAGGTTCTCCGGGCTCACCGACCATTCCCGGGTCACGAATTCCGCGTTCACGAGGAAGATCTCGGAGCGCTGGTGCACGGCCCAGAAGTAATCGCGTATCTCCCGGGGGAGGTTCTCCAGGCTGGTGAGGAGGTTCACCGTCTCCGCCAGGTGGAATTTGACCTCGTGGTAGCTGGAGAAGCCGTCCCCGCGGAGCAGCGCCTGGATGAGTTCGCGACCACGCACCACAGCCTCCTCGGTGAGGCCCATGCGCACCAGGCATTTCAGCTCCAGCAGCCACAGGCCGTAACGGTACGGGGACCCCGCCCGGGTGGCGAAGAGCCCCTCCGACCAGTGGGAGAAGGAGCGGATGAGCCGCAAGGCCGCCAGGTACCGGCCCTGGCGGTACTCCTGCTGGATTGCGGCCACGGCCTCGCGGGCGGGGGCGGGCAGGTCCAGGGAGTCCGAGCCCGCGGCGGGGGCGTCCAGGGAGTCCACCCAGAGCAGGCGGCGGGGAAACACCATCTCCTCCTGGCGGAATACCGCCAGGGACTGCACCAGGGGGTTCTCCAGGAGATCGGTGGCGAGGAACAGGTAGTTATCCGGCGCCGCCGAGGAGGAGGAGCGCTGGAGCTGCTCCTGCAACCGGGCCAGGTGCTCGTTCTTGGTCTTCTCCAGCAGCCGCTGCATGGCCTCGGCGAACTCCTCGTTGCGGCTCTCGAGGCTCTTCTCGATGAGGATGCGCTCGTCCTTGGAGGTGCGGAAGCTGAGGTAGGCGAGGATGAGGCCCGGCACCAGGATGCTGAGCAGGAACACCAGGTAGAGGTGCTTGGAGAAATTCACGTCGCGCCCAGCGCAAATATACTCAGAATAACAGGGATTCCAGGGCCAGCAGCACGTTCTCTCCCAGCTGGCGGTAGATGAAGTTGCGCGCGAAGGGCAGGTCGTACACCTCCAGGCAGAGGAGGATCATGGTGGCCACGAGGAAGGCCACGAACGCCCCGATCCCGTAATACAGGATCACGAACAGGACCGGGCGGGGCTCGTGGGTCCGCCGATCCAGGGCGATGCGATAGAGGAAGTTGAAGAGCAGCACCGGCCTGAAAAATAGGAAATTTCCGTCTCCGGGCCGCGTCCGCCCCGGAGCCTCCGGTTACAGGATCGGGGTCTGGACGGCCACCACGAAATCCCCCCGGTTGATGATTCCCGGGAAAATGTCCTGGATGAGGATGGTCGCGCTCTCCTCGTGGATGGCCACCACCAGGCCGTTCCCGAGCACCTTCTCGGTCATGCGGCCGCGGTTGCGGTTGAAGAACAGCACCATGTCGCCCATGCGGAACCCCTTGCGTGCGCCCTGGTCCACGACGGCGAAGGAATAGGGCTGGGGAAGCTGCTGCCCCTGGGTGACCCAGACCACCTGCCCGGCCACCTTGGCGTCGGTCAGGGGGGAGTAGCCGGAGGCGGTGACCTCCTGCATCTTGCCCATGGGGGCGGCGCGCGTATCCCGCGAGACGGTGCCGTAGCACTTGATGAGGCGGCCGACCGAGCTGCGGGCGCCGGTCCTCACCACTTCGACGATGCCGTTGGTCTCGACCAGGCGGCCCAGCGACCGGCCGGTGGCGAAGGAGCGGTAGCCGGGCCCCACCTCGTAGGTGCGCCAGAGATCGCCGGGCTTGACGCCATGCTCCTTCCCGGCCGAAATCACCACTTCGTCGAACGGCTGCAGGATGGCGCTCTCGTTGGCGGAGCTGTATTGCAGCCGGGCCTCGCCGGGATATATCCGTCCGCCCTCGCCGGGGGAAGTGATGGCGGGCGTGGCCAGGAGCAGGGCGCCGGCCAGGTAATGCGTGCGGGGGCCGGCGGCGGATCCGGCGGCTTCCGGTTCGACGGGGATGGACAGGGGGCGGTTGGCGGCGTCGAAGAGGGGCCCCACCTTGGCGAGGTAGTTCCGGGTGCGCTTCTCCTCGCTGGCCCGCCAGTCGTGCTTGGGCTTCTGCGGAGCCACGTCGACGGGCTGCACCGGCTCATCCACCAGGGGCGCCTGGCCCTGCTTCCAGCCGGCCATGTCGGCGGCGTCCTGGGCCTGCGGGGTGGTCTTCCAGACCGTGGGCCAGGAGAACGGGTTCTTCAAGTGGTTTCTGCTGATTTCCCATAAGGCCTCGGGGCTCCTGGCCTTTACGGCTTCCGCCGCCCAGGATCCGGTGGCCATCGAGGCCAGAAGGGAGGCGGCGAAAGCCGTCCGGCCAACCGCGGAGACCCGTCCCGGGACGGGAATCGCGCTCCGAATGAATGTCTTCGGCTGCATAGTCCTTCCACCTTTTCGAAACCACTCTATCATGGCCATTTTCCCGCGGTGAGGCAACTCTTTTCGTCCTCCGGCTTGCGGTTCTTGGGTTCCGCGGCCGGGGCCCGGCACCCGTCCCGGGACCAGGGGCCGGACCCGCCGGGCGGCCGGGTTGTCGGACGGGTCCTGGTCGCTTTGATTGCGGGTTTTCCGGGCAACTCAGGGGCCGGTTTCCCGGCCGGTAAAATCGCCGGTTTCACGGGGGGGATTGGCGGATAGGGTAACCCCTTGAAAAAAGGTGGGTTTAACCTCTCCACCCCGTACGATCAAATCGCATTCCCTTAAAGGAGGGTTCAGTGTACAGCCTGAACGATTCTCATCAACGTCCCTTCCACACCACCGGACAAGTGGCCAAGTCGCTGCGCGTCTCGGTCTCGACCCTCAAGCGATGGCTCGAGGAGAAACCGGGCCTGGCCGGATTCCGCACCAACGCCAGCGGCTGGCGCCTGTTCTCGCCCGACGAGATCGAGAACATCCGCGAACATCAGCGACGACGGAAGCGGGAGGGCAAGACCTTCAGGCCCGACACCCTGAGGCCGGTCAACGATGAGTAAGCTTCCGGCACGGATCCTGGCCATGCTCGGACTGATCTGCGCCGCGGATCGGAGCGCGCACGGCGCGCAGATGCGATCGCGCGCGGAAGCGGTTCCCGGCGTGCAGGCGTCCAACACCGTCGGCCTCGGCGACCTCTGGCTGTCGGCCGGAGTGGGTTCGCAGTTCCGCATCCGCCCCGTGCCGGGGGACAGGCTCGCGGAGATGGTGGACTCGTCCTATCGCGACGATTTCCGGGCGCTGTACGGCCCGGGAGACCGTCTGCAGAGGGACCTCCGCCTGGTGCCCATGCTGGGCGCGACCCTGGGGCTCGCGAACTTCCTGCACCTGGATCTGCTCAGCGTCCCCTGGGACGGGGAGAAGCTGGGCGGCGCCACGGCGCGCATGCGGGTCACCACGCCCGGAAACGACAACCTGCGCATGCTCGGGCTGGGGTTCAGCCTGAACGCGACGCTCTCCACCGAGGAGGACATCTATTCCCGCGGCGAGACCACGCCCGGCTTCGATCCGCTGCTCTACTTCACGGTGATGGCGGACCTGGACCTGGTCAAGGCGATGCCGGGCCATCCCCTGAAGGCGTACCTGAACTATTCCAACCTGGACGACTACACCCTGGCGCGGGCATACGCGCAGCACCAGATGGTCCTCGCCCTGGAGCACAAGGGGTCCCGCAAGGGCTACCACCTGCGCATGGCGGCCGCGCTGTACCGGCCCCTGCCGACGCGGTTCAACCCCTCCCCCCGGGACGCCTGGCTGTCCCCGGTCTACGAGCTGGGGCTCGGCTTCCGCGCGGCCCTCTCGGACCGGCTCTCCCTGTCCGGGGAGCTCAGCCTGGATCCCGTCCATCCCATCCGCTTCTACGACAAGGAAGTCAGCAAGCCCCCGCGCCTGCAGCTGGAGGTCTCGGCCCCGCTGTTCTACTCCGAGACCCGGGCCGAAGCCATCCGGGCGCTCATCTTCAACGAGCGCGAGCGGCAGCGCCTCCGCCAGCTGGCGGCCCGGACGCCGGGCCCCAAGGCCGCCGCCCGCGACTCCTCCGCTGCGGGG
>CBILQL010000512.1:0-4319 GCA_966238865.1 uncultured bacterium | reverse complement strand
ATCACCGGGCCCACCACCGCCAGGGCCACCAGCCACAGGAAGCTGCGGATGATGTCCATGTGCTCGGCGACGATGGGGAAGAGGAGGGGCGTCACCCTGGCCAGGAATACGGCGGTGAGGAGCGAACCGGCGATGAGGAGATGGAACAGCACCAGCTGGCCCGCGATGCGACGGAGGATGTTCTTCACCTGGGTGTTGCGGGTGCTCTCCTGCACGCGGCGGATCCAGCGGGTGTAGAGGTTGAAATAGGAGAGGAGCAGGCCCGGCGCGGCGCGCTCGAAAAGGGACACCATCGGATCGGCGTAGCGGATGAGGTAGGGGGTGAGCAGGGTCGTCACCACCGAGACGGACACGGCGATGGGGTAGAGGAAGGAGTCCGTCGCGCCCAGGCTTAGCCCTAAGGCAGCGATGATGAAGGAGAACTCGCCGATCTGGGCCTTGCCCATGCCGATGCGGGCGGAGGTGCGCACGTCATGGCCGGCGAGGAAGGCCCCGGCGGCGCAGGTGGCGATCTTGCCCGCGAGCACCACCACGGTCAGCACCGCCACCGGCGCGAGGTTGTCGAGGAGCAGTCCCGGCTGGATGAGCATGCCCACGGAGACGAAGAACATGGCGCTGAACATGTCCCGCACCGGGGCCATGAGGACGATGATCTTGTGGATTTCCCGGGCCTCGGCGATGATGGCGCCGATGAGGAAGGCTCCCAGCGCCACGCTGTAGCCCAGCTCCACGGTGAGCAAGGCGAAGCCGAAGCACAGGGCGATGGTGCTGATGAGCAGCACCTCCTCGTTGCGGGAACGGGCTATCCAGTGGATGAGGCGGGGGATGATCAGGAAGCCCAGGGTCAGGGACACCGCGAGGAAGGCGGCGAGCTGGCCGATGTCCCACAGGGCGCGGACGAATTCGAAGCTGCCGGACTTGGCGATGCCGGAGAGCAGGGCGATGAGGGCGATGGCGAACAGGTCCTCGACGATGAGGATGCCGATGATGACGTGGGCGAATTTCTCCCGGGACTGGCCCAGGTCGGACAGGGCCTTCACCGTGATGGTGGTGGAGGAGATGGCCAGGATGGCGCCCAGGAACAGGCTGTTCATGGGGCTCCAGTCGAACCAGCGGCCGGCGAGGTAGCCGGCGCCGAGGAGCACGGGGACTTCGAGCACGGTGGCCAGCACCGCGGCCCCGCCCACCTCCTTGAGCTTGCCCAGGCGGAATTCCAGCCCCAGAGTGAAGAGGAGGAAGATCACCCCCAGCTCGGACAGGGTGCGGATGGCCTCCTCGTCCTTGATGAGGGGCACGGGGCTGAGATGGGGGCCGATGAGCAGGCCCGCCAGGATGTAGCCGATCACCACCGGCTGGCGCAGGCGGTTGCAGACCACCGTCACCAGGCCGGCGGTCAGCATCACCAGGGCTAGGTCATAGAGGAACGAGACCGGGTGATCCAAGGGCGGACCTAAATCTCCCCATGCACCGCTTGCACGAAGGCGCGGGCGTTCTCCACCGGGATGTCGGGAAGGATGCCATGCCCGAGATTGAACACGTGGGGACGCGCGCCGACCACGGCCTTGAGGGCCTTGACCTGCGCGGCGATGCGCTCGGGGGGCGCGTACAGCCAGCAGGGATCCAGGTTGCCCTGGAACACCTGTTTGGGATGGGCCGCGAAGGCGGTGGCCAGGGGCAGGCGCCAGTCGAGACCCACCACGTCGGCGCCCAAGGTGACGAAGTCGCCCAGCAGGGTCGGCGCGCCGTTGGCGTAGTGGATGACCGGGATGCCGGGATGGGCCCGCTTCACGGCCTCGATCACGGCGCGGGTATGGGGCGCGACATGGGTCCGGTATTCGTCCGGCCCCAGGTAGCCGGCCCAGGAATCCATGATGGTGAGAGCGTCCACGCCCTGGTTCGCCTGCTCCACCAGGTAGGCGGCGGTAACCGAGGAGAGCTTCTCCAGCAAGGTGCGGAAGGCGGCCGGGTTCCGGAACAGCAGGGCCTTGAGCCGGGCCAGCTCCTTGGAGGACCCGCCCTCCACCATGTAGGAGGCCACCGTGAAGGGGCCGCCGGCGAAGCCGATGAGGGGGACGCGTCCGCCCAGGGCGGCCTTGGTGAGGCGTATGCCCTGGAAGACATAGTCCAGGGAGGCGTTGAGATTGCCCGAGGGCAGGGCGTTGATGCGCGCCTCGTCCCGGAGCGGGTTGGCGATGACAGGACCCTTGTGCTCCAGGAACTCCACCGAGAGGCCCATGGGCGGCAGCAGCACCAGGATGTCCGAGAAGAGGATGGCGGCGTCCACGCCGATGATGTCGACGGGCTGCACGGTGACCTCGGCCACGTGCTCCGGCGAGCGGCAGAAGTCGAGGAAGGCCGGGAACAGGGCCCGCACCCGACGGTATTCGGGAAGGTACCGTCCCGCCTGGCGCATGATCCACACCGGCGGCCGGGCCGTGGGCCGGCCCAGGGCGGCGTCCAGCAGGGACGTGTTCTGGAGTGTCTGGGACGGGCGGGCGGGCCCGCCGGGGGCGTCCGCTGCGGGCTGCATGGGCATCGAGGAAGTCCTATGGTCAGCGAGGCCCGGGATGGGACTCGGAGTCTGGAAATTTAGAACAATCGCTGGGCGGCGAAGCCCCACCATGCGTCCAGGCTCTGCTCGGCGACAATCCGGAACGGGGATTGCCGTTGCCAGGCGAGGAAGTAGGGCTTGTCCTCCTGGCGCTGGCCGGAGACGATGAAATGCCCGCCGGGCTTGAGCCGGCGGCGCAGTTCCTCCCGGAAGGGCCAAAGCTCGGTGCGAATCATATTGCAGATGACGATGTCGAAGGCGGCGTCCTCGCGCAGGGCGCCGAGCTCGCCGACGAAGGGCTGGAAGCGCGCTCGGGCGGGCAGGGGGTTCAGGGCCTGGTTTTCCCGCAGGCAGGGACCGGTGACGGGGTCTATGTCCAGGGCCACGATGAGGCCGGCTCCCAGGAGGCCCGCGTACAGGGCCAGGATGCCGGTGCCGGCGCCGATGTCCAGGACGCTGCGGCCGTCCAAGGGGGTGCCTAGGGGGGTGTCGACCCGGGGGAGGCTCTCGGGGCCGGGGCTGCTGGGGTTTCCCGGGTTACTGGGGCGACCCGTGCCAGCGCCTGTGCCATCGAGGCCAGTGCCTGTGCCATCGGGCCGGGCCGGGCCGGGCAGGTTTTCGAGGAGCAGTGCGGCGATGCGGGTGCTTTCATGGGACCCCGTCCCGAAGGCCATTTTGGCTTCCAGGCGGATGACATGCCGGGCGGATCCGGGGTCCACCCAGGGGGGGACCACGGTCAGGGATGGGGTGACCTCGACAGGGGTTTGCCGGTCCCGCCAGCTCCGGTCCCAATCCTCTATGGGAGCCTCGCCGCTGGCAAAGCCGGGGCGGTCCCGGAAGGCGGTGGCGGCCGTCGTAAATGCGCCTGACTCCTCGAAATAGACCTTGAGTAGGGGAGTCTCACCTGAGGCTCCCGGATCCTCGGGTTCTTCGATGCCGGTGGCACCCAGTTCGAACAGCCGGTCCTGGTCCAGTTCAAGATCCGCCGCCGTCGATCGAAAAGTTATCCACCAATAGCTGTCCGCCATGCCGCCTTGCCGTGTTTTTCCTGTAGAAACAGCAAATATAGGCACTTTTTTACGCCAAATGCGGCCTAGTAGTTATATTAAGCCTCGATCATGAAGGACTCCCTGACCACGGAACTTTCCTATGAGCAGGTGCTGAGGGAAGCGCGCGATAGCGTCGGCACCGGTCTGGACGAAGTCCACAATCTCATGCTCGAGGTCGCAAATAGCGCCCCGGGCACCCTCGCCGGCCATCTCAACTCCCTGCTGGTCCGCAAAGGCAAGCGGATCCGGTCCACCTTCCTGTTCCTTTTGGCCAATACCGGCCGGAATGTGAGCCTGGAGCGTACGGCCCGGGTGGCCGCCGCCATCGAGCTGGTCCATCTGGCCTCTCTGGTCCATGACGACATCATCGACGGCAGCGATTTGCGCCGGAACGAGAAAACCGCCCATCAGCGTTGGGGCAATCGCATGGCCGTGCTGCTGGGGGATTATACCCTGGCCCGTTCCATGGAAATGGTGTGGAGCGACCGGGATCACCGACTGCCCTTGAGCCTGTCCAAGGCCTCGAGCCGCCTCATCATGGCCGAGGTGTTGGAAATCGACCAGAACGGGAATCCGGATATCACCCTGGAGCAGTATTTCTCCGTCATCGAAGGCAAAACCGCCTCCCTGCTGCAGGCCTGCGGCGAATGCGGGGCCATCCTGGCCGGGTTCGACGACAACATGGTGCGGGCCGGGGCGGAGCTGGGACGGAACTTCGG
>CBILQL010000511.1:0-4322 GCA_966238865.1 uncultured bacterium | reverse complement strand
TGTTGCGCCGCGAAACAATCGGGCCCGGCCTGAGCTGTCACGCGGAACGCCGGTCGTGGAGATCGCGATGAGCAGCTGGACCGTGGGGGCGGCCTGGGACAGGCCGCCCAGGACCAGGACGGCCTCGCTCTGGGTCCCGGCCACCGCCAGGGTCCCGGGAAGGAAGAGCGACGCCACCCCGAACACGGCCGCCGCGGCCGCCAGGGCCGAGAGGGGGAGGCGCCGGCGGCCCAGGGGGAAGCCCGGCTCCTGGCTGCCGGACCGCAGGAACCGCCGCGCGAGGTCGAGCATGCCCAGGGTGGTGACGGTGCCCAGGGCCAGCAGCCCGCGATGCAGGTCGACCCAGCCGCCGGCGAAATCGGCCGAGGCGGCGAGCCACCCGGCCCAGAGGTAGGCGGTGAACAGGGCGGCCAGCCCCAGCAGGTTCAGCCGGAGGGAGACGCTGTAGGCCCGGAATTGGACGAGGAACCCCAGCGTCGCATTGAGGACGGTGGCGGTGAGCAGGAAGGCCAGGACGAGCATGGGGTCAGGCCCCGGCCTGCTCGCTGGGCTTGGGTTGCGCCTGGTAGTAGTAGGAGTACTTCTTGTAGCGGTTCTGCTCGAAGGGCGAGGACCGGACGCCGTTCACCACGACGCCGACCTTCGCCCCCCGTTCCAGGAGGATCTCGCTCGCCTCGCGGGCTTCGGACACCACGGTCCCGCCGGACAGGCAGACGAAGATCACGCCGTCCACGACCTCGGTCAGGGCGAGAGGCTCGGGGGTGATCATGATGGGCGGGGAGTCGATGAGCACCACGTCGAACTGCTCGCGGGCCAGGAGGATGAAGGCCTTGAAGCGGTCCGAGCTGACCAGCTCGCTGGCGTTCGGGTTCGCGCGGTTCCGGGGCGCCAGGACGAGGTTCCGCTGCATGGTGGGCTGGAAGCACATGGAGGCGGCTTCGATGAACTGGGCGTCGGACATGTCCTGCTGCCCGAGCAGCTCGTCCAACCCGGTGGCCGCGGGCAGGTTGAAGACCTGGCTGACCCTGCCGAGACGGAAGTCCGCGTCGATGAGCAGGGTGCGCTTCCCCTTGCGGGCGAAGGTCATGGCCAGGTTGCAGGACATGGTGGTCTTGCCCTCGTTGGGCCGGGTGGAGGTGATGAGCAGGCAGTACTTGCTGTCGTCGGCGCTGCGGAAATGGCTCTCCACCTCCTCGCGGATGAGCCGGTAGGCCTCCAGGTCCTCGAGCGTATAGCCGTTCCCGTAGAAGAGCACGAGGGGGTGGGGAGCGAAGCCGTCCGGGAGGGCCGCGCCGTCGGCGGCCCCCGGCGCTCCCGGCTTCGCGCCGCTTCCGGCGTCCTTCCGGTCCTTGCCGCTCTTCCTGTCCTTGTGGTCCTTGCCGCCCTTCCGCCTCTCGGCGTCGTCGGACCGCTTGCGCGCCGCGGCGGGCGCGGCCTCGTTCCAGGCCAGGGTGCCCAGGGTCTTGAGACGGATGAGCGAGCGCACGTCCTCGCGGGTCCAGATCTTCTGGAAGACGACGACGTAGGCCAGGAACAGCGCGGGGATGAACAGGGACAGCACGGCCATCACGCCCACGGCGGTGATCAGGCGGGTCTTCAACGACGGCGGGAGGAACAGGGCCGGGCGCGCCGGATCCACCACGGTGACCTTGAAGAACTCCGATCCGGTGGTGAGCTTGGCGCGGTTGTACGCCTCCAGCAGGCGGTCGTAGATGTTCTGGTTGTTCGTGTTGACGGCGTTCAGCCGGTCCAGCTCCAGCTGTACCTTGACGGGGATGTTGACGCGGGGGGCCGGGGCGTTCTGCACCATGCGCTGTCGCACCGCCGCTTCGTCCTGCACCAGCCGCTTGTCCAGCGCGGAGTAGGTCTCCTCCACCTGCTCGTAGATGCCCGCCTTCTCCCTCTCCACCTCGGCGATGCGCGGGTGATCGGGGCCCAGGGTCTGGCGCAGCCCCGCCTGGCGCTGCTGCATCTCCGCGAGGCTGGCGCGGAGGATGTTCGCCCTGGGCTCGCCTGCGTCCGACATGTTCCCGAGCAGCTCCATGGCCCAGAAATGCATCTGTTCCGGCGAGCCGCCGGCGGGCTTGGCGCGGTACGCGGCCGCGACCCGGCGGCGCATGGAGGACACGCGCTCCAGGTCCTGGCGCGACTCCAGGTAGGTGAGCCCGTCGCCGCCGCCGTCGTCGCGGCGCATGAGCTCGGGGTGCTTGGCGTAGTACTGCGAGAGCTCGTCCTGGCTCTTGTCCAGCCGGGTCTTGGCCAGCTCCAGGTCCTTCTCCATCTGCACCAGGATGCCCACGTCCTGGACCTCGGTGGTGCCGTAGTAGACCGTGAGGAACTCCTCGCGAAGGGTGTTGAGGACGTCGGCGACCAGCCAGGGGTCGCGGCCCTTGAGGCTGATCTGGAAGTTGGACGTGCCCAGGGGGCGCGCGGAGATGGACTCGCGCAGCGAGAGGGCCGTCTCCTCCATGGAGTTGAAGGAGAGGCTGAGCTCAAGCCCCTCGCCGTACCGCGCCAGGGAGTCCTTGAGCTCCATCTCGAGCCCGGGGATGACGATGCGGTTCTCCTTCCCCTTCGGGACGCCGTCGAACAGGATGTATTCCTCCTTCACCTGCCTGGGCAGGTACGCGAGGATCACGTTGCGGCCCTTGCCGATGCGCAGCTGGTAGCGCCCCAGGCCCAGGTTGTCCTCGTACTTGAGGGAGGAGAACGCATTCCGGTAGAAGACGTTGTCCGGCCCCTTGAGGGACATGCGGAGGTTGAGCCTGCGGATGGTGGCCTCGAGCACCTGGTAGCTGTTGAAGATGCTGATGATGCTCTCGCCCTGGGTGATGGCCACGTCGCGCATGACGTTGGTCTGGGCGCCCACCACCGCCGGAAAGCGCAGGATGGTGGTGGCGTTGAAGCTCCGGGGCAGGTTGAAGATGGACAGGAGCACGCCCGCCGGGATGGCCAGCAGGGTCCAGGTGATCAGCATGGCCCACTTGCGCAGCCACAGGACGTGGAGGAGCGTCCGCAACGGGGGGATGCGCATGGTCGCGCCGCCCTGGTTTCCCTCTTCGTCGGGAAGGGGCGGAAGGATGTGGGGGTCGGTTCGACTCACTGGCGCCTCAAATTTAGCATTTATTGCTTCCATTATCCTTCCGATTTTGCCTTTCGTCCGGGGATTTGGTATCCTTGGCAAAAACCTGTCCCGTCCTTGACCCCTTCGCCCGAGACACCATGAAGAAGATCCTGATTTCGATCCTCGCCCTCGTCCTGCTGGCCGGCGCGGGTTTCCTGGTCAAAGAGAACCTGCCCATGAAGCGGCACGCCCGGCACCTGATCAAGGCGCGCCTCCTCGCGGCGGAGGGCAACCTCTCCGCCGCGCTCAAGGAGTACGAGACGGCCTACGACATCGTGGACGGCTACACGCCCTGGGTCGATATCGAGGTTCTCCGGATCGTGAACCGCATCCACCTCCAGGAGAAGGACCTCGCCGCCGCCCTCGCGGATACCCGGAAGTTCACGGAAACCCATCCCGACAATGCCGAGGGGCGCGTGATGCTGGCCGAGCTGGCGCTGCAGTCCGGGGAGACGGCGGAGGCGTTCGCCGCCATCGAGGCCGTGCTCGCCCGCAACCCCGGCGACTTCGCGGCCCGCCTGTTCCTGGCCCGGGTGCGGACCCGGCAGGGCCGGCTCGACCTGGCCGAGGAGCAGCTGCGCGCCCTCTACGACGCGGCCCCCGACTCCCTCAACGCCCTCATCCCCCTGGCCGAGAACATGCTCCGGCAGGGGCAGGTCGCCGCCAGCCGGGAGTTCCTCCGCAAGGCGATGGCGGCCAAGCCAGGGAACGGCATGATCCGGCTCCTGCTGGTGGACGGATACCTCCTGGAGCGCAAGACGGACTCCGCCCGGGCGATCCTCGACGATTGGATGGACGCCGATCCGGCGATGTCCGTCCCCATCGCCATCCGCAAATCGAACCTGCTCGCCCTGGAAGGCAGGTTCCCCGAAGCCCGCGCCGCCCTGGAGCCCCACCTGGCGAAGAAGGAGGAGCTGTACCCGGCCTGGACGGCGGCCGCCGTGCTGCAGGCGCGCCAGGGGCAATTCGACTCCGCCATCGCGACCTATGGCGCCATGGAGGACGTCAGGCCTTCCGCCCTCGGCGAGATCCTGGTCATGAAATCCTACCTCCACCTCAAGTCGCGCAATCCCGCCAAGGCCCTAGAAGCCCTCAAGAAGGTCTCCACCGGCGACCGGACCGGCTCCCTGCTGCCCGCCCTGGCCGCCACCTACATCGCTCTCGGCCAGGAACACAAGCTGGACGAGCTCGTCCGCGG
>CBILQL010000510.1:0-4328 GCA_966238865.1 uncultured bacterium | reverse complement strand
GGTATAGATGACGGCCATGCGGTGCAGCAGCCGGCCGCCGAGCCCGGCGTCGCCCAGCTTGCCCGCGAAGGCCTTGCTCTGCCTGAGGCCGCCGTCGCCGCTGGTGTCGCTCTCGGCGATGGACAGGGCCGCGAACTGGAGGGCTTCCGTGGTCAGGACGGCCTTGTTCCGGTCCTTCTTCCGGGAGTTCTCCTCCAGGATGTAGGTGAAGGAGCTGATGGCCCCCTTGTAGGAGCTCTGCCGGTAGCGCGTCCAGGCCAGCTTGTACAGGGCCTGGTCGAAATACCTGGATTCGGGGAAGTCCAGCACCTTGTCGTACGCTGCGGCGGCCTTCTCCAGGTCGTTCTCTCCGAACCAGTATTCGCCGATGAACACCAGCGCCTGCTGGGCATAGGGCGATTCCGGGTAGCGGCGGGCGAGCTCCTCGAAGTTCCCGAGCCCTGCCAGGTACTCCCCGCGGTGGGTGCGCGAGAAGCCCAGGTAATACAGGGCCGCAGGAACGTACGGCGACGAGCCGTGCCGCTCCAAGAGCTCGAGCCAGGCGCCTTCGAAGGCCTCCGGATCCAGGACGGGCTCCGCCTGTCCGGCCGGGCCGCCGCGGGCCTCCAGCCACTCCCTGGCCGCGAGCTTCTTGCGCAGGGCGTCCTCCTCCGCCCCGTAGGCCAGGTAGCCCTCCTGGAACAGGAGCCAGTCCTTGATCGGCGCCGAATCCGGATCCTCCGAAAGCTCGCGGATGCGGCGCAGGATCTCGTCGGTCTTGCCGGCGAGGCGTTCCGAGATGTCGTCCGCAAGGAGGCGCGCCTGCAGCGCCAGGCGCTCGCGGACATCCGCCGCGCCGGCGGAATCCGCGCTTCGCGGATCGGAATCCGCGCTTCGCGGATCGGAATCCGCCTTGAGGGCCTTGATCTCGGCCGCGGTGCGCTTCTGCGAATACTTGAGCAGCTCCTCCAGCCACGCCTTGTGCATCACGTGGATGTCCAGGCCGAGCGACCTGGCCTCGAAGAGCTTGCGCTTGATCTCCTTCCGGAACCCGGCGGAATCGGCGCCCCGCGGATCCGAACCCGCGCCGCGTCCGTCCGGATCGCCCTGCCTGGCCGAGTCCGCCCCCCTGCCGGCGTCCGCCAGGCGCTCGAGTATGGCCTCGCGTTCGCTGATCCAGTCCACTTCGCTGTATTCGCCGGTCCGGTATCTTTCCTCGACGAAATCGACGAGCCCCATGGCATTCTGGTACAGCCTGGCCACCGACTCCACCGGGGCCGGACGCTGGCGCTCGAGGGAAGCCCTGGCCTTGGCCAGCTTCCCGCGCAGGTTGCGGGCCTGCTCCGGGGACAGAAGGGCCGAGGCCTCCTTCCCGGCCAGGCGTTCCTCGTACTCCGCCAACCGGTCGAGCTCCTTCTCCGCCTGCAGGCGGAAGCCCCACTCCTCCCTGGCGTTCGCCATCAGCTTCCGGATCAGCACCATGAAGCCCTCGATGGCCCAGGGATTGTCGGGATGCTGGGTGATGAGCTTCTTGAGGATGAACTCGGAGGCGTCCAGATCCCCCAGCTTGATGTTGCACCACACCATGCCGTACAGCGCCTCGGCCTGGAAGCCCGGCCTGTCGATCAGGTTCTGGTAGCCCTTGAGGGCCTTCTCGTGGAATCCCTCCTCGAAGTTGAGATGCGCCAGGGACAGCTCGGCCCCGTCGCGCAGCTTCGGATCCAGGGTGGACTCGGCCACGAGCGTGCCGAGAGCGCCCCGCGCCTCCTTGAAGCGCTTCTGCCGGATAAGGGACTTGGCATAGACGAACAGGGACCGGAAATGATAGGCGGACCTGACCCCCGAGGAGAGGACTTCGGACTCGACGACGGAGTCGGCGGCGGCCCGCCGCGCGGAATCGGCGCCCAGGAGATAAGCGCTCTGGACGGCCAGGTAGCGGGCCGGCTGGAGCAGCTTGACATCGAGGGCGCCGGAGGCGCGGAAGGCGCGATACCTCGCGAGCAGGGTGTCGTCCTGGCGGGACTCGAAGAGGGCCTGGAGCAGGCCGAGGCAGGCGGGCCCGTGCATGCGGCTGTCGGAGTCCACCCGGGCGTAGGCCTCGGCCGCCTTGAGGGGCTTGCCGCCCGCCATGAGGCTCTGGCCCAGCTGGTAATCCACCGCCCCGATGGAGATGCGCCCCTGGAAGCGGGCGGACAGACGCGCCCGGTCGTACTGGACCATCTCGATGTCCTTGGCCCCCATGCGTCCCTGGATCCGGCCCAGGTCGACGGCGGCCATCTTCTCCCAGTCCGCGCGTCCGCAGCGCGCCGCCACCGAGTCCTTGTAGTCCGCCAGCTCGGCGTAGAAGCGCCGGGAGGCGCGGCCCGCGTTGGCCGTCAGCACCTTGAAGAAGCCCTCCTCGATGGGCCCGCCCCCGAGGGCGGCCGGGGGGAGTCCCAGGCGCGCGCGGTACTCGGCCAGGAGCGCGAAGGCGTCGTCCCAGCGGCGGTTCAGCTCCCTCTGCACGGCGACGATGCGACCGATGCGGTCGACGTTGTCCTTGAGCAGGAGCCCGATCATGTCGAGGTTCGGGCTCTCCGCGAGCATCTCCCCGGCGATGAAGATGGCGTCGTCGAGGGGCTTCTCGAGGTCCCGGATCTGCCCGAAGGCGCGCTCCAGCTTCTTCTCCATCTCCTCGATGAGCCGATCGAGGCGGACGTCATCCTCGGGTCCGAGGCCGGTGACGCGGGTGGGATAGAGCTGCAGGTCGCGGAAATCCTCGCCCATGAAGCGCAGCCGCTCGATCTCGCCCGCGATCAGGTCGAGCTTCCGCCGCTCCTCGCGCAGGCGGTTGACCATGGCGTCGGCCTGGGACCAGAGCCCCTTCTCGGAGGACGGATCCGTCCCCAGGCCGGCCCCGGGGGCCGCGAGCGCGCCCGTCCGGGCGCCGAATAGGAACAACCAGGCCGGGAGCAGCACCCGGAAGAGGCCCGTCAAGGACGGGGCCCTCCGGCGCGCCTTCCCGGTGCGCCTAGTTGAGGTCGACGGACTTCCCATCCGCCTCCTTTCTCCGCTCTTCCAGCTTCCTCCTCCTCGCTTCCGAGTCGTCTCCGTCCCCGGATTCCCGGGCCTCCAGGGTGGCCTCCAGATCCACCCGCTTGCGCTTGTCCTGGTACCGCTTCAGCAGGAAGGAGCGGTACAGCTCGCTCGAGGGCTGGGTGAACCGCAGGGGATGGCGCAGCTGCCAGAACACCTTCCATTGCGGATAGAACGGCCCGTAGCCGTCGGTGGCCCCGTCGCGGCAGGGGTTGCTCGCGGCGATGCAGGGCCCCAGCCTGGGACCCCGATCCGGGCTGAGCAGCCAGGACAGGCCGCCGAAAAGCTCCAGCCCGTTCGGCCGCTTCATCCGGGCCCCGGCGTTGGCGTACGCCGGCATCTCCAGGAGGTGCACGTCGAAGCGCTTGCCGACCATCTCGATGCGCGTCCACTCCCGCCCCCGGAAGGACCCGGCGACCTGCCGGAGGAAGGGCTCGGGAATGGCGCGATGCTGCTGGCCTCCGACGAAGAAGTCGCTGGCGTAGGTCTTGAGTTCCACGCCCGCCGACATGGGAAGCTTGGAGAACTCCTGCCCGGCGATCTCCCGCTTCTCCGCCCGGGAACGCGCGGAATTATCCTCGTTGATCAGGGAGGAGAACTCCCCCTCCCAGCCCAGGTTGCCGTAGAGCTTGAACGGCAGCCACGAGGAGATGCGGATGAGCTCCAGGTCCAGGGACGCCGTGAGCCGCAGGGAAGTGACCGGATCGTCGTTCCCGAAGATGAAGCCCTCCGGCCCGAAGCCTTCCGACCCCACCCGGTAGCCGTTGGAGGGGAAGAACTCGAGCAGGCTCCGGCGCGCCTCGCCGACGACGGCGGCCCCGAGGAAGCGGATGGACTTGTTGTCCGGAGTGGTGGCCTTGGCCCGCAGGTAGGCGCCGCCGGGCTGCAGCACGTAGCTCAGGGCGTTCAGGCCAGCGGTCACGTCCAGCCAATCGGTGACGCCGTAGTTCAGCTCCGCGTGCGGGAGCATCGGCGGGATCTTCCGGGCCGCGTAGTTGTCCCACAGGAAGGTGCGCCCGTGCAGGGCCAGGTGCAGGTTGCCCTCCCCGGCCGTGGACGAGGACTGGCTGGCCCACAGCCCGCCCTGGCGGGACCGCTTGGTCTGCGCCTCCGCCCCGAAGGCGAGCAGGAGCGCAGCCGCGGATATCGCCAGCCTTGCCGTCGCGCGCGTCATTCCAGCATCTCCTCGATCTGCTTCAGCTGCGATCGGATCTGCTTCCGCCTCTCGGCGACGTCCTGTTCGGTCTCCTCGAAGACTCCCTGGAACAGGTCCT
>CBILQL010000509.1:0-4329 GCA_966238865.1 uncultured bacterium | reverse complement strand
GGGGGTCCTGAACGACGCGCTGCATACCTCGAAGAACGTCGGCAGCACGGGCTACCTCGCCCTGCAGGCGCATGCCGAGGAGAAGGTGGTGATCTATTACAAGGACATCAGGATCGCGGACCTGTCCACCGTGGACGTCAAACCCGGGATCGGGCCCCGGCACGCGGATCCGCGGACGGGGAAGGGCCGGGTCCACGGCCAGGCGTTTTCCCTCGATGGACGGAAAGCCGCGCTGCCTGCCGGAGATCTCCGGGAGGCGGGAACCGGCCTGTACATCGTGAGAACCGCCGAGGGGCGCCGGCTGAAAGCGGTCGTCCGCGCCGATTGATGACCGTCAGCGGAAACGGACCCGGAGCATCCGGTGGCCGGCCGCGTTCGGCAGGAAGACCCGTTCTTCCGAGGCCGGATTTCCGACGCGGGTGTAGGACCAGATCCTGCGGCCGTCGCTGGTGAAGACGTCGGCGCCGGACATGCCCGCCGGGAGCAGGAAGCCGGAAGGTCCCACCAGCGCCGGAACGAGAAGCTCCTGCCGCGAACGCGCCATGGGCGGTTGCACGGAGACGGTGACCGGGCAGGTCGTCTCGTTCAGGGGGCCGTGGTATTCGATTTTGTAGAAGGCCTTCGACCCGCCGCCGTATCCGGTCTGGCTCCACTGCAAGCCGTACATGGCTCCGTTGGCCCCGAAGATGATATCGATATCGGACCCCCATTTGCGGTCCGGGGCGGGGATGTCCTCGAATTTCGGCGAGCCGCCTTGCGCATCGAAGGCCACCATCTTGTGGATATAGCGCGCCCAATCCCAGAAGATCATCTTCCCATGGTAATACGGAGGGAATTTCACCGTCGAGTTGCTCGCGGGGTTGTATTGGTAGAAAGGCCCCACCATGGCCGCCTCCTGGCCGCTCCCCAGCTCGGTGAAGTCGGTCTTGTTCGAGTTCGCGTACCAGGCGACGGGAGCGGTGGCGGGCGGCAATTTCGTGATGCCCTTGTTGTTGGGGGACTCGTTCACGGGATTCGCGCAATCGAATTTCTCGGATTGGCTCACCGCGCCGCCGCCCGAATAGTCAATCTTGTTGTAGGGAAAATTGTTTCCGTTGCAATAGGGCCAGCCGTAGAAGCCGCCCCCCGGCTTGGTGAGGTTGATCTCATCGTGTCCGGCGCGCCCCTTCGAGCTGTTGTCCGAGCCCGCGTCCGGCCCGACTTCGGCGGAATAGACCCAGTCGGTATTGGGTTTCACCGAGATCCGGTAGGGATTGCGGAATCCCATGGCGTAAATCTCCTTCAGGACCAGGGACATATTGGTTCCCGGCATCGTGGCCGCTATCGTTTCCCACAGGTTACCCGCCGGTATTTCATAGGTCGATCCGATGCCCGGGGCCGGGGTCTGGGTGTCGGCGAAGGGCTTGGGCGTGATGCGCAGGATCTTCCCGCGGAAATCCATTGTATTGGCGGCGGAGCGCCCGGCGTCGGAGGTGGGGGTGCGGGTATCGATGGAGCCATAGCCGCCGTTCGACTGGGGGCCGGTGTCGCATCCCGTGGAGATGAGCAGGTTGCCGCTGCCGTCGAAAGCCATGCCCGCACCCAGGTGGGCATTGGTCTGCTTGGGGATTTTCAGCAGGACCTTCTTGGAGTTCACGTCCAGGACGTCCCCGGTCATCTTGTACCTGGCCACCTCGTCATCGCCTCCCCCCCGGGGAGAGGAGCGGACATAGATCCAACCATTGGCGGCGAAATTCGGATCCAGGGCGAAACCCTGGAGACCATGTTCGTTGCTGTTGGCGACGGACAGTTTTCCCGCAGTAGTCAACCTTGGCGTTCCGCCGTCCCGGAAGATCTTGATCTCGCCGGTATAGATCTCCGAGATGAATATTCGGCCATCCGGGGCCAATTCCATGTCCGTAGGCTGGGACAAACCGGTCATGGTCAAATCGACGACTTTGAAATCGGATGCCAACGGAGCGGGGCAAGCGGTTTGGGCGTTCGGATCCAAGGCGCATGTCAGTGCGAATAAAAAGCCCACCCGGGCCAAGCCGAAGACTGACTTCCCACGCCGTTCCAAATCGGCCATACTCAGAACCTCCAAAAGCTATACCCCGACAACCCCAACCCTATGAGCGCCCAGTGGACCGGAACAACTCCCCTAGACGGCAACTCCGATTCGGGAGATCCGGCGCCTTGCATCAGGCCTGTTCCGTTAGGCTATGTTAATGTACTGCCAGTCCTGATTTTTTACCTGGGAGGCATCCGCTTCCAGGATTGCGTTCGGCCGCAAGGACCGGGTACCGCCGCCCAGATTTTTCCTACCTTCCGGCTCTGATGCCTGAAACAGAGAGGCCCGAAGCGCCCGCTCCCGGGATCCCGTTCCACGATACCCGGCTGTCCTTCGCGCAGCGCGCGCGGGACATCGTGTCGCGACTGACCCTGGAGGAGAAGGCGGCCCAGATGCTGCACGAGGCGCCCGCCATCCCGCGCTTCGGCATCCCGGCCTACAACTGGTGGAACGAGGGCCTGCACGGCGTGGCCCGCGCCGGCGTGGCGACCGTGTTCCCCCAGGCCATAGGCCTCGCGGCCATCTGGAGCGCCTCGCGCATGGCCGAGGTCGCGGCCGTGATCGCCGAGGAGGGGCGGGCCAAGCACCATGAATTCGCGAGGCAGGGCGATCGCGGTATTTACCGGGGTCTCACCTTCTGGAGCCCCAACGTCAACATCTGCCGAGACCCGCGCTGGGGACGGGGGCACGAGACCTACGGCGAGTGCCCGTACCTCACGGGGCGGCTCGGAGCGGCCTTCTGCCGAGCCCTGCAGGGCGATCACCCGAAGTACCTGAAGCTGGTCGCGACCCCGAAGCATTTCGCCGTGCACAGCGGCCCCGAGGCGCTGCGGCACGGCTTCGACGCGGCGGTCTCCGCCAAGGATCTGCGGGAGACGTACCTGCCGGCGTTCCGCGACTGCATCGTGGAAGCCAAGGCAGGCAGCATCATGACGGCGTACAACCGCGTCAACGGGGAGCCCTGCTCCTCGAGCCGGACGCTGCTCGCCGGCATCCTGCGCGGGGAATGGGGCTTCGACGGCTATGTGGTCAGCGATTGCTGGGCCATCCGCGACATCCACGAGTCGCACAAGGCCGCGTCTACGCCGGAAGAGTCGGCGGCGATCTCGGTGCAGGCGGGCTGCGATCTGAATTGCGGCTGCACCTATGCCCGTCTCCCCTCCGCCGTCCGGCAGGGCCTGCTGGCGGAAGCCGACCTGGACCCCTGCCTCGAGCGCCTGTTCACGGCCCGGCTGAAGCTGGGCATGTTCGATCCGCCCGATCAGGTTCCGTACGCCTCCATCCCCTTCGATGCGAACGACAGCCCGCAGCATGCCGCCCTGGCGCGCGTCGCCGCCCGGGAGTCCCTGGTCCTGCTCAGGAACCGGGATGCGCTGCTGCCGCTGCGCAAGGACCTGGGAAGCATCGCCGTGATAGGCCCCAACGCCAACGATACCCAGGTCCTGGTCGGCAACTACTTCGGCGTGCCGTCCGATCCTATCACGCCCCTGCGGGGCATCCGCGAACGCGTCGCTCCCGGGACCAGGGTCCGGTATGCCCAGGGCTGCAGGCTCACCGGCACGGAGCGCGAGGGGCCCGCGCCCTCGGGGCTGATCTCGGAGGCGGTCTCCGTGGCAGCCCGGGCGGACGCGGTGGTGCTCTGCCTGGGACTGTCCGCCGACATCGAGGGGGAGCAGGGGGATGCCGGCAATTCCGAAGCCGCCGGCGACAGGATAAGCCTCGGACTTCCGGGCCTGCAGCAGGAACTGCTGGAGCGGGTCGTCGCCGTCGGCAAGCCGACGGTGCTGGTCCTGATCGGCGGCGGCGCCCTCGATCTGCGCTGGGCCGACGGGCACGTGGACGCGATCGTGCAGGCATGGTATCCGGGACAGGCCGCGGGGCAGGCCCTAGCCGACGTCCTGTTCGGCGACCGCTCCCCGGCGGGACGCCTGCCCATCACCTTCCCGCGCAGCCTGGACGACCTGCCCGCGTTCTCCGACTACGGCATGCGGGGACGGACCTACCGCTACCTGGATCACGAACCGCTGTATCCCTTCGGCTTCGGCCTTTCCTACACCCGCTTCGCCTATTCCGGCCTGTCGATCGACCGGCCCCGTGCGGCCTTCGGAGAGGGCCTCGAGGCCGCCGTCACCGTCGAGCCAGCGTAGGTCACGGTCGTCGAGATGGTGGCTTCGGGGTACGGGCTCGCGGTCAGGCTCGTCGCCGTCTGCGCCTTGGCGACCGTGAGCGTCTTGGCGGAGGACGTGCTCGCGGCGGTCGTGGCGTTTCCGACGTACTGC
>CBILQL010000508.1:0-4332 GCA_966238865.1 uncultured bacterium | reverse complement strand
GGAACCCAGATCACCACAAAGTATCCCCTTTTACGAAGGGGTGAAGCGCGGGATGAAGGTGTCGTGCAAGGCGGAATAGGAACCCCCGGTACCGCCTGTTTTCCTGGAAAACGAGGGGCCCGGGGGCCTGAATTCTGAGCCAGGGGGGATTTGAACCCACGACCCACGCCTTAAAAGGGCGCTGCTCTACCAGCTGAGCTACTAGCTCGACACCTCCGGAAGGCGGCGCGAACCGCTTCCGAAGGCGTGGATAAAATAGCTCCAGGTCACCTCAATTCCAAGAAACAGGCCCTTTCCGCGACCATCGGCGGCGATTGGCGGTTGTTTTTGCCTTTCCAATGTGTACCTTGTTCCGGTGATTTTACCCGGGAAAACCCGTTTCCGCCGCGACCACCTTCCGGCCCTCTCCGCCCTCGGAGCGGCGCTGGGGCTTTGCGTTCCTGCCTTCGCGGAGATTGCCGATCGCGCCGGCACGGCCGAGTTCCAATATCTCGAAACCCTGATCTATGCCCGGCCCGCGGGCCTGGCCGGGGCCTATACCAGCCTGGCCCAGGGCGAGGACGCGGTGGGATACAACCCCGCGGGCCTGTCGCGCCTGGAGCCCCTGCGTTCGGTGTCCGGGACCTTCCGGTACCACTTCGCCGAGGTGGCTTCCGGCAACATCACCTATGTCTTCCCGGGCGCCTTCGGCACCACCTACGCCTTCTCCGCGGCCTATATCAATTACGGCCGCATCGAGGGGCTGGACGAGGACGGCAATCCCACCGGCGAGACGCACATGCCCAGCTCCTTCAACCCGTCCATCACCGCCTCGCGGCGGATGACCGACAAGGTCCGGCTGGGCGCGACCTTGAAAGGCCTGTCCGAGTACCTGGGCGACTTCGAAGGGTCGCGGCCGGGACTCGGGATCGGTGTGGACGCGGGCCTGCAATACCAGCCCGCCGCCAAGAACCGCGGCTTCGGCGTGTCGCTGCTCAATCTCGGCACCAAGGTCGCGTCCCAATGGGAGGGGGGCGAAACCGGCGGGCTCCTGCCCGTATCCCTCAAGGGGGGCTTCTTCTACCATCCGCTGGACCTCCCCAAGGGGCGACTGGCCCTGGATCTGGAAGCACCCTGGCATGACGTGCCGCTCGTGAGCGGCGGACTGGAATATGCGTTCTCGCAGGCTTTCACGGTGCGCGGCGGCACGCGCTTCTCCTGGGAGGAGATCAAATACTGGGTCCGCAAGGCCACCGATCAGAGGCCCGGCGATCTGGACGGGGGCAATGCCCTCAAGCTCGCGGGCGGATTCACCATCCAGGCCGAAGGCATCGGGCTCGACTATGCGGCCCAATACTGGCAGAACCTGAGCTGGGTGCACGCCCTCACGTTCCGCTACGCGGTGATGTGACGCCTTAGAGGCACTTAGAGGCGTCCCGCCCAGCCTGCGCGCAGGGCCTGGAGATGGGCGCTGAAATACCCGGCCTGCTTCCCGTTCCCGCGCAGCCGGTGGGCCATCGCCGCCAGGCGGTAATACCCGGACAGCTGGATCCGGACCAGCAGCGCCGAGCCGGGGCCGTGGTGCTTGAGCAGGTACCGCTTCCAATTCGCGTAGAACATCCGCGTGAGCCGTCCGGACTTCACCTCCTGGACGCTCTGGCCGCCCAGGTGGACGGCCTTGGCCGGGGCGAAGTAGACGTTCCGGAATCCGCGGAGACGCCCGCGCAGCGCGAGGTCGGTCTCCTCGAAGTACATGAAGAAGCTTTCGTCCATCCCCCCGACCTCCCGCAGCCGATCCGCGTTCATCAGGAAATAGGCCCCGCAGGGGAAGTCGATGTCATGGGTGGGCTCGTCGGGCCGGGGGCACACCGCCCGCAGGCTGCCGAACCGCTTGGCGGCGAGCTCCCGGGCCAGCGTGGCCGGGGTGGGGAAGTGGCCGTAGGAGGGGCCCGGCCGGCCGTCGCCCAGGTAGAGGAGGCCGGCCAGCGAGAAGACGTCCGGATGTGCGTCCAGGTAGGCCAGGGCCTCCAACAGGCTGGCGTCGATGAGGTAGGCGTCGCTGTTGAGGAGCAGGACGGCGCGGCCCCGCGCCATGGCGATCCCCAGGTTGTTGCCTCCCGAGAACCCCAGGTTGGCGCCGGCATGGCGCACCCGGAGGCGGGGCCGGGTGGAGGCGAAGGCGTCCAGCCAGGCGGGGGTGCCGTCGGCGGAGGCGTTGTCGACCACGATCAGCTCGTACTCGAGGCGGCCTTCGAGATGGCGCTCGACGCTGAGGAGGCAGTCCTCGAGCAGGCGGCGGGTGTTGTAGCTGACGACGATTACGGAAAGTTCCAATTTCCAAACAAACTAGTAGGCCGGGAAGGGCCCATCAAGCCGGGATGGATTCCGGGAATCGATATTTTGTACATTTTTCGCGGGTTTCCGGACCGGAGGCCTGTATCCGGCGCCATTCCCCGCCAGGCTTCGCGGCCTGGGAATGGTTCGATCCGGGGGGATTCTCGACAGGAGCCGCAATGAGGGATTGGAACGAATCGACGGGAGCCCCCGCAAAGGAGGCCAAGGCCGGACCGGACGCCGGGTTGAACGGCGTGGAGGTCAAGAGCCGCGTCACCGTGCTGGACCTCCTCCTCATCCTGCTCGAGCGCAAGTGGTTCATCCTCGTCGGCATGGCGCTCATCTCCGCCGCGGCGGTATTGACCACGGTCTTCGTCCTCACCAGCTACTACACCGCCGAGTCGGTGGTGCTTCCCTCCAAGGGGAAATCGGGATCGCCCCTCTCGGCCCTGGCCGGCGACCTGCCCATCGGCGGCCTGCTGAAGTCCTTCGACCTGTTCGGCGGGAGCGACAACAACCGCTTCCTCACCATCCTGGACAGCCGGCGCCTGGCCGACCAGGTCATCGAGCGCTACGATCTGGCGCAGCGCTACGGCTTCAAGAAGAGGCGCAAGTTCTATTACGAGAACGTCCTCAAGGAATACCACAAGAACGTGGTGATATACGAGGACCAGCTCGACAACATCCACGTGGCCGTGACCGACACCAATCCCCAGGCGGCCGCGGACATCGCCAACTACATCGTCGATCTGCTCGACTCCATCAGCTTCCAGATCTCCCGGCAGGACGCGCGGGGGTCCCGCATCTTCTTCGAGGAGCGCATGGCGCTGATGCGGAAGAACCTCGACTCGGTGCACCACGCCTTCGCGGCCTTCCAGACCAAGCACAAGTTCATCGACCTCGAGCAGCAGGTGAAGGCGTCCATCGAGGCCCTGGCCGGGATCGAGGCCGAGGCCATGTCGGTGGACATCGAGAGGGAACTGCTATCCTCCAGCTTCGGGAGCAATTCCCGCATCGCGGAGGTGCAGCGCAAGAAGGCCGTGCTCGACAAGCGCCTCAAGGAATACATGAAGGAGGGCAGCGGATCCCTGGTCCTCCCCCTGATGAAGACCCCCGAGCTGGGCATCCAGTACGCCTACCTGTTCCGGGACGTGAAGGTGCACGAGACGCTCTACGCCTTCCTCCTCCAGATGTACGAGCAGGCCAAGTTCCAGGAGGCCAACAACTCGCCCATGGTCACCGTGCTCGAGCGGGCCCAGGCCCCCGAGAAGCGGACGCGGCCCAAGCGCGCCGTGATATGCATCCTGGCCTTCTTCGGCGGCCTGGTTTTCCTCTGCTCCTGGACCCTCGTCGCGCATTGGTACGGCAAGGAGCGCGCGCGGCATAGCGAGGGGTACCAGAAGATGCGGCGCGTGCTCGCCCATTTCCGCCCGGCGCGATGACCTGGCTGTACCTGGGGATCCTGGTCTTCACCGTGATCCCCGCGGTGCTGCGGGGGCGCGATCTGCTGTCCCCGGTGCGCATCTACGTGGGCATCTACAGCCTGCTGCTGTCCATCTACTCGCTCAACCTGAGCCGGCTCCAGACGCCGTGGTCCCAGACCACGCTCATGCTCTTCTGGGGCGCCAACGCGCTCTTCCTGGGGGGCGCCTTCCTGGTGGCGATGATCGGGCGCATCAAGTTCCCGGACTGGAGATTCGATTTCGGCCGCATCCGGCAGGCCCTGCGCGAGGACGCCCGCACCGTGGACTGGGAGTGGTTCTTCAAGCTCTGGAAGATCGCGGCCGCGGTCTTCGTCGTGTGCTTCGCGGGGGCAACGATGATCACGGGATCGGTCCCCATCCTGTCCGACAACCCCGACAAGGCCCGGCTCGCCTTCTTCTCGGCCAGCCTGCCCACCAATTACGGGATCTTCTTCGGACCCCTGGCCATGATGATGGCGGTGGAGATGCTCCTGTTCGCCGGCCTGGGCAGGGGCCGAAAATTACTCGTCATCGCCGTCACCTTGGTCCTCTTCCT
>CBILQL010000507.1:0-4340 GCA_966238865.1 uncultured bacterium | reverse complement strand
CGCAAGCCTTCCCTCGGGACTTCCTCCTCGAACAGGGAAAGCTCCCGGTCCGATTCCAGGATGCGGCCCCGGGCCCGGACAATCTCCGTGGCGCCGTCGGTCCTGAGCACGGCGCCCCGCCGGAGCCGCAGCCCCTTCTCGCCGAGAACCGGCATCAAGGGGACCCAATACTCAGGGGCCTCGCCGGCGAGCCGGTATCGCAAGGTCGATCCGTCCGGCGGCGGTTCCGCTGGCGCCGGGCGCTGCTGCTCCCGCTGCAAGGCATCCTGGAAACGGTTCAAGGGCCGCTCGGACGGGCTTTCCACCACGCGCTCCACCGCCCAGGCCAGGTTCGCCATCTCGTCGCGCAGGAACAGCACCTCTTCGATGGGCCGGTTGCCGATGGCGCTGAGCAGCGAAGGCGGGAGGAAGAACAGGTTGGAGGCCGGCTGCTTCAGCCCGCTGCTCCGGGTATGCGAAAGCTGGAACATGCGCCACAGGGAATGCGGCTCGCCGGATTCGCTGCCGGGCTTGACCAGGGTGCGCACGCCGAAGGTATCGGTGATCACGAGGGATCGCGGCCGGTACAGGGAGCCCACGTCCAGATCGATGGGCAGGACGAACCAATCATTGCCGTAGTCCAGGGCGAATTGGACCATCAGCATCCTGCCGAGATCGGCGGGACCCGCTTCCACCGAGCCCAGGTCGGCCTGGGCGTCCTCGAATTCCCAGAAGCGCGAGGCGGGCATGCCGCGGAAGCTGATCGGGGCCGGGATCACGGTGCGGACGATTTCCGCCATGGCATCGTCTTGCGCCCCGCCCAAGGAGACTTCGGGATTGACATCGAAGGAATGCCAGTCCAGATGCCCGCCGGAATATTCCCCGGCCGTCAGGACGCGCTCACCGTCGCCGAGCCGCGCGCCCACGGAAAAGGCGTACTCCAGCCGATCGGACTGCCAGGTCGGATTGGGGTTGTCCGGTTCGCTGAACAGCGTGTCGAGCCATTGCACCCAGAGGAGCGCGGCCTTCTCGACCTCCGCGCGATCGGCGGCGGCGATGTCGAGCGAAGGCGCCAGGACGATTGCGCCGCCGGGCCCGGCGGGTCGCAGCGCCTGATAGAGGGCCCGGCCATCCGGGACGCGGGGCGACATGAAGGCGAGGAAATCGCGGCTGTCCATGTCCAGAAGCCGGCTTTGCTCGGGCGACAGCGCCGGGAAGGGAAAGGCGAGAAGGAAGGTCCGGCGATAATCCCGGGACACCGGCTGCTGCTGCAACAGGCGCAGGAAATGCTGGCCGGATTCGGCGGCGAGACGGAGGTTTTGGAGTTTTTCGGTCCCGGCGGAACCCGGTCGGATGGCCTCCCTTTCGACCAGGGATTCCAAAGGCATGGCGCGCCCATCATAGCCGGCGGCGTTTAGACTGGTATTGGGGGCGATGGCGCCGGAATGGTAGCGCGTCAGGCGGGCGCCTTCGGCCCGCCAGGTCGCGATCACCGGAGTTCCGTTATCTTCGCCCTGGAATTCGCCGAATTGCCATTGCCGGGCCAGCAGCCAAAGCGGGTCATGGATCCGGGCCTGGAGGCTGAGAGCCATCCCGGCCTCGCGGCTGCGGGGTTCCAGGCGCATCCAACTGGTGATCGACGGCATGGGTCCTCAGCTCTTGATGCGGGTGAAATCGGTGGCGACGGTGTCGCCGGCCGTATTGACGGCGAAGCAGGCGGCCGGGAGGAATTGGCCGACCTCGTCCAGCGCGTCGGGATCCACGGCCCGTACCCGCGCCAAATCCAGGGTTTCCAGCAGCACCTGTTGCAAGGTGCCGACCGTCCAGGGCGCCTCCGGCTCAGGCGGCACGGCCAGGAGCATCGCCTGCGGCGGGGCGGAGTTCGGGCGATCATAGGGCAGCGCGATGCCGGTGGTCTCGCTCGCGGCGGGTACGGTTTCCACCCATTCGTCGACGAGCAGGCCCGCCAGCGGTTTGCCCACGTCGATGGCCGAGGACGATTGCACGGCGATGGAAAGCTTTCCGCCCGGCAAACCACGGTCCGCCTGCAACGGCAGGGCGACCCAGCGCTCCTCGGGACCATGGGGCAGCTGCGCGATGCTGAGCGACAGCTTTTCGCCGGTTTCGGCCGCCTCTGCATAGGCGACCGCGGCATCGAGCCGGGCCACTCCTTCGCGCACCCGCGACATCCTCCGGAACCAGGTCAGCGAGGCCATCGGATCGCCGTCCTGGACCTGGACGCTGCCGGCCAGGGATGTCGCGAGCTCACCGGCGTTCTGCGCGGCGAAGCGCGGCAGCACCAGGAAGGCCTTGCCGAAGTGGATGCGCATGCGCGCCAAGGCATGGTCCCGCCTCGTCTCCAGGGACGTTTGCGCGGCCGCGAAGCCGGCCGCGAGCTTGGCGAGCTGATCGGTGCGCGCCAAGAGCTCCTTCAGGATGGACCCGGCCTGGGCGATCAAGGTATGCCGATCGGCATCCGTCTCGCCGGAGGCGGAGAGGGGAACCGCGCCGGCCACGCCGAAGCCGGCCGCGCGCAGCATCAGGTCGCGCAAGGTCTCCAGGTCCGCGGAGCCCGGCGCCGCCAGCGTCGTCTCCAGGTCCTTGGAGGTCTTGAGCAACTGGTTTTCGGCAGTGTCAGCCCGCGTCTCCAATTCCGCGATATCGATGCCGGCCCCCGGACTGCGGTCGGGCAGGTCGAGATCCCCCGCGTCCAAGGCGCGGGCATGGGTGATGAGATCGCGCGCGGCCCGGACCATCTGGTTGAATTCTCCATAGCCCAGATCGGTGGCCTCCCAGGCAGGATTGCGTCCGGGATTGATACGCAGCGCGGTGCCGGACGAGGAACCGGGCGGGAAGCCGTCGGCGTTGCGCTGCATGGCATAGAGGATGCGCTGCTCGATCTCGGCCTGCTGACCGGATCCGCCGCCTTCCACGGCATGGATGTAGTCGAGGGGAGCGAGCTTCAGCTGGCTCAAGGAAAGCTCCTTCGTCTCCGCGACGGCTCCCGTGGCCGGGTCGAGGCGTTCGACCAGGCAGCGGACCGAGGCCGGTTCGCGGAGCAGTTTCCCCGCCCAGGCGTTCAGGTTGGGCTCGGCCGCGGAGCGGAAGGGCACGGTCGGGCTTTCCCATCCGGCGGGGAGGACCGGATCGCCAGAAAAGATCGTCACGACACGATGCGTCAGCGCGATGCCGCTTCGGGGTGTGCGCACGACTTCAAGCTCCGGAGGCGGCGTCTCGCCGCCGGCGATGGACTCGACGGTGCCTGCGGCGCGGAGCGGGTTTCCGCAGACGATTTGGTGGACGCTTTCGGCCATCAATGCGTCGCTGACGGCATCGACGGAATCGTCCAGCGCGTTCAATTCGCCTTCCAGGGCAGCTTGCGAGGCCGCTATCTCCGAGGCAGCCACCTTGCCCTGGAAGAGCGCTGTCAACGGGCTGCCGGTTGGACCCGGGCTTTTGAGCGCGGCGAGCCAGAGCCGTTGCAGCTCCAAACCATCGGAGACATTGTTCGCGGCCAGGGATTCCACCGGTTGAGCGGAAGGCTCCAGCTTGCGCGCCACGAGCGGCGCCAGTTCCCGGAAGACAGCGATGAAGCGCGCCAATCCCCTCTCCTGGAGCCGCCTTTCCAACCGGTAGCCGAGCAACGCGCCCAGCGGTTGGCCTTGACGCACGCCGTCGAGCAGCCAGGTGGCCAGCCGGACGCGTTCGGAAGACAGGTCGATGGCCAGCAAATCGCCCGGCGCGGCGCCCCCCGACCGCGCGAGCTGGCCGCTGCGCAGGATGGCGGCAGTGGCGGCCTGGGAGACGGAGGGCGCATGCACGAATCCGGGGTGGCCGGGGGTCTGGAATATCGGACCGGTTTCACCTTCGGGCGGAGTGACGGCGATCTGGGCCGGAGCCGGCTTGAGATTCGTCACCCAGCCATATCCCCCGATGAGCACGCCGATGGGATTCGTCTTGCGCATGTCGGCCAGGCGCTTGGACGCGAAGGACGTGATCCAGGCATCCAGGCGATGCGAGCCGAGATCCAAGGTGCCTCTCAGCAAATCGCCGAGGCGATCGGCGTCGAGGGTTTGCAGATGCGCCAGCGCTGCGCGGTAGGCCGCCAGGCCTTCCAAGTCCGGCTCTCGGGCCGTGTCTGGATCGCCGGAAGGGAGGAACCCCAGCAGGTAATGTCCCAATTCCAGGGTCTGGCCCGCCACGGATATCGGCGTCTTCAGGATATCCCAGCAGGTGCGCGTTGGCTGCCCCGGCTGGATGTTCACCAGCTCGGGTTCCCGGCGCTGTTCCCGCGCCAGCAGGCTGCGATTGGCCAGGAGCCGCGCTCCGGCATTCCCGTATTCCAGGAGCATGGCGTGGCG
>CBILQL010000506.1:0-4341 GCA_966238865.1 uncultured bacterium | reverse complement strand
TGATGGTCTCCTTCAGCTCCAGGATCTCGCCCTTGGCCTCGGCGGTGATCTTCTTGGAAAGGTCTCCCGAGGCGATGGCCGAGGACACCTCGGCGATGTTGCGCACCTGGCCGGTCAGGTTGGCGGCCATGAAGTTCACGTTGTCGGTCAGGTCCTTCCAGGTGCCGCCCACGCCCTTCACCTGGGCCTGGCCGCCCAGCTTGCCTTCCGTGCCCACCTCGCGCGCCACGCGCGTCACCTCCGAGGCGAAGGACGAGAGGCGGTTCACCATGGTGTTCACCGTGCGCGCCGTGCGCAGGAACTCGCCCCGCAGGGGACGGCCGTCGTTCTCCACCGACACGGTCTGGGAAAGATCGCCGCCCGAAACGGCGCCGATGACGCGGGACATCTCCGTGGTGGGCCAGACGAGGTCGTCGATGAGGCCGTTCAGGGAATCCACCGCGCCGCTCCAGGCCCCTTCCACCTGGCCCAGGGAGACCCGCTGGCCGATCTTGCCCTCCTTGCCGACCACGCGGTTCACCCGCTCCAGCTCCTTGGCCAGCCTCCGGTTGAGGTCCAGGACGTCGTTGAAGCAATCGGCGATCCTGCCGTCCATTCCCGGCCAATCCACGTTGAGGCGCGCGTTGAAGTCCCCCTGTTTCAGGGCCTGCAGGGCGGCCAGCAGGCGGCGCTTGTCCAGCCCCCCGCCTTGGCCTTCTGCATGGCCGTTCCGGGCATGCCCCGCCGCATGGGCTTCGCGGGACATCTGGGACAGGGTTCTAGTAGGCATGGAAGCTCCCTATTAATGGAAAAGCCATTGTCCGGGCGAGATAAAATTTCCAGTGCGGGGGCGCAAGAAGAATCTCAACCTCTTTCGATACCGTCCCGGAAGGGGATGGCGGGTCACAACTTCTTAGAACTCAATAAATTACAGGAGTTGCCATGTCCCGGCAATCAAGTGCGGAAAAGGGTCATCAACCGTCGCCGGGGAGCGGGAAATAGAGGAAGAAAGTGGATCCTTGCCCGAGTTCGGAATAGACGAGGATGTTCCCGCCCACGTGCCGCATCATCCCGTGGACGGCTGCCAGGCCCAGGCCGGTGCCTTTGACCCGCCCCTTGGAGGAGAAGAACGGTTCGAAGATGCGCGGGAGCTCTTCCGGGGCGACCCCGTGCCCGTTGTCCCCGACCCGCAGCAAGGCGTAGCGGCCGGGCACCAGGGGGAAGACATAGGGCAGGGACGGGTCGTCCAGGAGCTCCCGGCCGGTCGTCAAGGAGAGGCTTCCGCCCCTGGGCATGCTCTCGCGGGCGTTGAGGGCCAGGCTGAGGATGGCCTGCTCCAGGCAGGCGCGATCCGCCAGGATGGCGTGGCGCAGGGGCGCGAGCCGCATGCGCACGTTGATGTCGTCGACCCATACCCGGCGCAGGATGCGCTCCGCCTCCCGCACCGACTCGTTCAGGTCCACGGGCTTCAGCTTGAAGCTCTCCCGGCGGGAGAAGGCCTGGAGCTGCCTGGTCAGCCCCACGACGTTCCGGCAGGCCCGGGTCATCTCCGACAGCAGCTGCCGGTTCGCGGAATCGCCCTTGAGCCCGGTGGCCAGAATCTCCCCCATGCCCATGATCACGGAGAGGTGGTTGTTGAAATCGTGGGCGATTCCGCCCGCCAGCCGCCCCATGGCCTCCATCCACTGCTCCTGGCGCGACTCGCTCAGGGAGCGCACCGCATCGGACAGCTCCCGCTCCCGCTCCTTGAGCTGCGACTCCATGAAATGCTTGTGCAATGCCATCTCGATGGTGGTCTGCAGCTCCTTCTGGGCGAAGGGCTTCACCAGATAGCCGAAGGGCTGGGTCATCTTGGCCCGTTCGAGGGTGTTCTCGTCTGTGTAGGCCGTGAGGTAGACCACCGGGACGTCCCGGGTCTCCCCGATGGCCAGGGCGGATTCCACGCCGTCCATGCCCTCCCCGAGGCGGATGTCCATCAGCACCAGGTCGGGCCGGAAGTCCTCCACCTTGGCCACCGCCTCCTCGCCGCTGTGGGCCACGTCCGCATCCCCGTACCCCAGCATCTCGAGGTTCTTCTGGATGTCCATGGCGACGATCCCTTCGTCTTCCACTATCAAGATGCGGGCCGTGGTCGGCATACCTTGCTTTCTCCTATTCGGCGCCGGGGATGGCGATGCGCATGCGCGTCCCTCCCCCGCGGCCCGTTTCGAGGACGCCCTTGAGCTGCCTGATCAGGGTGAACACCAGCTGGAGGCCCAAGGTGCGGCTCTTGCGGGGATCGAATCCTTCCGGCAGGCCCGCGCCGTTGTCCTCCACCTCCAGCTCGAACCCGCCTTCCGGCAGGGCCCGGCTGCGGATGGTCACCCGGGGCGGCCCGTGCATCGCCCGGCCGCCGGGGAAGGCGTGCTTGAGGGAATTTGCCACCAGTTCGTGGATGGCCAGCCCGCAGGGGATGGCCTGGCTGAGGCCCACGTGGATCTCCTCCAGGTCGAATTCCAGGTGGACGTGGCGCCCTTCGGCCTCCGACGACCGCACCAACTGGGCGGCGAGATCGCGGATGTACCCGGTGAAGCCGGTGTTGCCCAGGTCGTCCCCGGCGTACAGCCGCTCGTGGACGAGGGCCATCGACTTGACCCGGTTGCGGGATTCCGTGAGGATGCCGGCCACCTCCGGATCGCGCACGTGCACGGATTGCAGGCTGAGGAGGCTGCTGATGATCTGGAGGTTGTTCTTCACGCGGTGGTGGATCTCCTTGAGGAGCATCTCCTTCTCGCGCAGCGCCTCCTGCAGGCTCTCGGTGCGCTCCCGGACGCTCTCCTCCAGGCCCTCGTTCACCTCGTAGAGCGCCGCCTGGGCGTCCTTGAGGGCCGTCACGTCGCGCCCCTCCACGATGATGTAGGCCACCGTCCCCGAGGCATCCCGCACCGGGCTGAAGGTGATGCTGAGGTGCACGCGCTTCCCGTCCCCGAGGAAGGTCTCCTCCCGGCTCATGGGCTTGCCCGCCCTCGCCTCCGCGAAGGCCATCCGCATGCGCTCGGCCACCGCCGCATCGCAGCGGTACCAGGGCTCGAGGAGGAAGCTCCGGCCGATGACATCGGACTCCGGCCGGGCGAAGGCGTGGTAGCCGGTCCGGTTGGCCATCACCACCCGGCCCTGGAGGTCCAGTTTCGCCGAATGCGTGGACATCTGATCGATGTAGGCCTGGAGCTCCTCGCGGGAGACCAGGTTCTCCGCCATGGCGTTGAGGGACTGGCCCAGCTCCCCGAGCTCGTCCCGGGTTTCGCAGCCGGTGGCCCGGCGCGTCAGGCGCCCGGCGCTGAACTCCCGGGCGATGAGGATGAGCTCCAGCAGCCGCCGGGTCAGCCGCCGGGAGACCAGCAGGCTCACGAGCATGGCCGCCAGGGCGACGCCGGCCAGGGCGACGAGGGTATGGTTGCGGAAGCGGCGGACGGGGGCGTAGGCCTGCTCCTGGTCCATCCGGACCACCAAGCCCCAGTCTGCGGACTCCACGAAGCGCACGGCCGCCAGCACGGGCACGCCCCGGTAGTCCACCAGGTCCGGGAACAGCGTGTCGCGCCGGGCGTGGAGCAGTTCCGCGGAGATGAAGTCCCCCCCTCGCGCCTGTCCGGAACCCAGGGAATCCACCCGGGTTCCCGTGGGGAGGATGAACTGCAGGGAGGAATCCGGCCGCATGGTCACCAGGAACGGCTCGATGGCCCAACCCGACAGCCTGGGATACTCGGCCATGCTGTCGAGCTGCAGGCCCGCCGTCCGGGCCACCGCGTAGGCGATCACCCGTCCCTCCACGTGGATGGGGGCGCTGAGGTACAGGTCCAGCCCGCGCAGGCCGGGCACCCAGAGGCCCGCCGATTTCCCGCCCCGGGCCCGCGCGAAGGACTCCTCCAGGATGCCGGGTTCCGGCCCCTCGCCGGGGCCCCTCTCGACGATGACCCTGCCGGAGGTGTCCAGGATTGTGATGGTGCGGAATTCCCGCACCCGCTCCAGCACCCGCTCCAGCGCTTCGCCGACCTGCCTGCGGGCTTCCGCGTCCCCGGTGACCAGGTGATTGACCAGGCACTTTCCCAGCGTCCGGCTGATCAGCACCAGCTCGAGCGTCGACCGGCATTGCCGGAGATCGTGATCGATGTGGCGCTCCAGGTGCATGGCGGTGGAAGCCAGGTGATCCAGCACCTCCTTCCGGAGCGTCGACTTGCCGGAGCGGTAGAATTCCAGGCAGAGCAGGCCCAGGGGGACCAGGGAGAGCCCGAGGAAAAGCAGCGTGAGTCGTGGTGTGATTTTCATCGCCCCAACGGAAAACGGATGACGGCCGGCGGCCGGCAAGGATAGTTATAGTTTTTTTGG
>CBILQL010000505.1:0-4370 GCA_966238865.1 uncultured bacterium | reverse complement strand
AGATGGAAGTAATACTGTTTGCATGGAAATCGCAAAGCCATGGTTGAAATCTTCGAATACTCCGATTACCGGAAATACCTGAAGGACCTGCTGGAGGAACGGAAGCGTGTGAACCGCCTGTTTTCCCATCGGGCCGTGTTGCAGAAGATGGGCATCTCCTCCACCGGCTTCCTGGCCAACGTCATTTCCGGGCGCAAGAACCTGACGCCGCCCCAGGTGCAGAAGCTGGTCGACATCCTCAAGCTGAAGGCGGCCGAGGCGCGCTACTTCGAGTGCCTGGTCCTATTCAACCAGGCGAAATCCCTGGAAGAGAAGAACAACCAGATGCGGCGCCTGGTGGCCAACCAGAAGGTCGAAACCAAGACGCTGGCGAAGAAGCAGCTCAACCTGTTCTCCAAGTGGCATTACGTGGTCATGCGCGAGCTCCTCTACTTCCACCGTCTCAAGGACGATTTCCGGACCGCGGCACGCATGATCATCCCGGGCATCACCGCCGAGGAGGCCGAGAAGGCGGTGCGCGAGCTCGAGTCCCTGGAGATGCTGGAGAAGGACGCGGACGGCTACTACGTGCAGAAGGACGGCACCATCAGCACCGGGAACGAGATCCGTTCCCTGCAGGTCGCCAACTTCCAGGTCGAGACCATGGACCTGGCCAAGGCCGCGATCGATCGCTTCCCGATGGAGGAGAGGGACATCTCCTGCATGACCATGACCCTTTCCCAGGCCAGCTTCGATCAGGTGAAGTCGGAGATCCAGGCCTTCCGCAAGCGCCTTTCCGCGATCGCGGTCGCCGACGAGAAGGTGGACCAGGTGTACCAATGCAATATCCAGTTCTTCCCGGTCACCAAGAAGGAGGGCGCGGCATGAAGACGAAACGCATGTTCGCCGTCGCCGCTCTGCTGCAGGCCGCGCCCGGATGGCTGGTCCAAGCCTTGTGCGCGCTGCTCGCGGTCCTGGCGCTCGCCGCCTGCGTGTCCGACGACCGCCTGGCCGGCACCTCCACCGAGGCCGGCAATGCGGGGGGCAAGCTGTACCTGCCCGACGGCGCTCCCGCCGCCGGGATCTCGGTGGCGCTGGTGGCCCGCTCCTTCGTCCCGGACACCTCCGGCGTCCGGGACGGCGACGCGGCCGGCCTCTATTACCGCACCCGCACCGACGGGGACGGACGCTTCCTGGTCGAGGGCGTCGAGCCCGGCACCTACCGCGTGATGGCGGTGGGAGCGGGGGGCGGCGCGATGGCCGAGTCCCTGGTGGTCCGGGTCGCGGACACGGTCCACGTCGAGAAGACCCTCAAACCCCTGGGCGCCTTGCGGGGCGTGGCCAAGGTGGTGGGGACCAACCACGTGGTGGCCGTCTGGGTGCGGCCCGTGGCCACCGTGAAGAATCCTCCCGTCGCCGATTCCCAGGGCGGCTTCCGCCTGGATTCGCTCCCCGAGGGGCAATACGAGCTGCTGCCCCAATGCTTCGCCTGCGTGCCGGTGGATTCGGCCTACCGGGTGTGGGTGCAGGCCGGCCGGGATACCCTGATCACCGACACCTTGAAGGTCTATCCCGATTATTTCCTCGGCTTCCCGGCCGCCGGTGAGCTGGAAGTCATGGCGGGCGATTTCCCGCATCCGATAGCCGGCAAGCCTTCTGAGGCGGAGAACGACGCCGTCCGTCCCCTGTCCGCGCAATGGACCTGGAACGGCGCGCCCGTGCCGGGAGTGGAAATCCGGTCGGATGGCCGGATTTCGCAAACCGCCATGATGCTGGACTCGACCTTCCTCGACGGCACCGGCACGGGCCGCGCCGCGGTCTCCTTGGTATTCCCCGACACCGTGGTCTCCCGCGAATGGACAGTGCGCATCCTTTCCGCCCCTCCGCTCCTGCCGATGGCGGCGGTCGAGGTCGACAGCGCCTTCCCCGTGCCGGGGGTGTCCAAGATCCCGCGCTGGCGTTTCCGCATGACCGGCATCCGGCGGCTCGCTCCCGAGGACGTGGCCTTCTGGGGCCTTTCCGGGCTGGCGGGCGGCGGCGGCTCCCTGGAAGAGTCCGGATGGATCAGCCTGGCTGTGGCCGGCCCCGAGTCGGCGATGGTGACGGCGGCGAGCGGTCCGGAGCCGCTCACCTTCCTGCTCGTGCCCGACAGCGTGTACGGCGGCAGGGTGTTCCGGCCCCGGCGCGACGAGCGCCTGGCCGATTTCGCCAATATCCGCCTGCTCGATCGCGGCCGCCTGGGCTTTACCGATCCCGTGGTTCCTTCCATGCGGCCCGACGGGCTGCTGCTGGATCGCCGGCGCGGCAGGTCGCTTCAGCGTTACCATGTGGACGCCGCGGGACGGGTGGTCGAGGTGCTGGGCCCGCTGCTGCCGCCCGGCGGCGGCGCTCTGGCGGAGCCGCCCCTGCTGTTCTGGAGGAGCGGCGCCGGTTTCGCCTGGGACGAGCCCGCGCGCGGGGCGGCCAAGGGCCTGGCGGTGACCCGGGAAGGGCGGGCCTACCGGCTGGATACGGCCGTGGCGCCCGTGGACCTGCCGGCCGCGGAGCTTTCGGCCCTGGAGGCCATGCTCGGCGTCCTGGCCCTGGATCCACCCGTGCGGCCGGATACCGCGGCGGAGCCCGTCGACGGAATCTCCGAATACCTCCATTACGGCGGCCGCGGCCTGTTGCTTCCCTCCGGACGGGACACCTTGCTGGCGGCCTTCCATGCCTGGATGTCGCGCAACCGCCTGGACGGGTCCGGCCCGGCCTTCCCCCTCGGGGATTCCGTCTGGCGATTCGCCGGCTTCGCCATGGATCCAGATTTCAGGAACACCGGGGACACCCTGGTCCTCGTCCTGACGCCCTCGGGCTCCGGGGTCGGAGTCCGGGAGGGGTACTCCCTCGGAAGCGTCGCGCGGATGCACGGGGGCGGGGGAGAGGCGGTTTACCGGCTGTTCCAGGACGGCGACACCTTGGTGGCGCAGGCCGACGGGGGCACCGCCAACTCGATCCTGTTCGGCGACATCGAAGGTCGGCGATCGCTGTTCGCGGTGGCCGGCCTGCGCGTCGTCGCGGTGGAGATCGAGAACGGACTGCCCGTCCTGGGCGGCGGAATAGACATTCTCGCGGGCAGGATGGACGGGGATCTGGCGGGATGGGGCGAAGTCCTCGCTTCCCCCGGTTTCCTCCTGGACGGCCGCTCGATCGGCTCGGGCGGAATGGGGAAGGGATTACTTTTCACCACCGACGGCGGCTTGGAGAGGGTCTGGTATTTCGGGGGCCGGAGCAAGACCATAAACGGATGGAACCGACTATGAAGAACAGCAGGGCGATTTTGGTGGTGGACGACGAGGGCGCGATCCGCCGGCTCCTGGTGCAGGTGCTCGGCGCCCTGGGCTATCGCATCGAATCCGTGGCGACCGGCGAGCTGGCGCTGCGGATTCTCGAGAACGATCCCGGAATCGAGCTGGTCATCACGGACGTGCGCATGCCCGGGATGTCCGGCCAGGACGTGGCCGAATGGGTGGTGCGCAAGCGCCCCGACGCGCTGTTGGTATGCATGTCCGGTTCCCCGGACGACAAGGACGGGCGCCTGCGCCGCCTCATCGACCGGGGCCTGGTCACGTTCCTGCCCAAGCCCTTCCTGCCCACCCAGGTGATCAGGCTGGTCCAGCGGCTCCTGCCGGTCCCGTTCCCGATCCGGATCGCGGAGGAGATGGCGCGCTAATAGGTCTTGTAGGGCAGGAACTTCCCGCTCATCACGATCCTGACCCGGTCGCCCTTCGGATCGGGCTCGCGTTTCAAATCCATGTTGAAATCGATGGCGCTCATGATTCCGTCTCCGAACTCCTCGTGGATGAGGGCCTTGAAAGTGGTCCCATACACGTTGATGAGCTCGTAGAAGCGGTAGATGAGCGGGTCCGTCGGCACCTGGGAGGGCAGGGATCCCTTGTAGGGGACTTGCTGGAGCAGGAGCACGGCCTCGGCGGAGAGATCGAGCTTGGCGCCCAGGATCTCCGCCTGCTCCCTGGTGAAGGTCATCTGGCCCAGCAGGCCGGCCGTGACCCATTCCTTGCTCTTGCCGAGGGCCTCGGCCAAGTCGGCCCAGCGGATTCCCTTCCGGGTCTTGGCGGCGATGATCTGTTCGGTGACGTCGTTGCGGTTCATGGCGGCTCCTGAGTAATCATGGGTGGCGGCCTCCTGTCTCCGGATTTAACAATCGCCTGGACCGCTGGCCAGGGTCTCCGGACGTATCGCCGCGGATCCGGCAGGGCGCTGTCGCAGCCTTGCGGCGCCGATCCGCGGCATTGTCAGGGATGGAAAAGTTCTGTCAGAAGTTGTCCGGGCGGGCAGGGGGTTCGGTTTTCCGGCTGGGCAGCGACAAGCAAGTGGGACGGTTTCCTGTCGAC
>CBILQL010000504.1:0-4406 GCA_966238865.1 uncultured bacterium | reverse complement strand
GTGCCGCCTTCGGTGATGGTCTCGGGTATCCGGAACGATACCTCGCAGGTCGTCCTGGGATTCATGCTGCTGGTCGCCGAGGTGCCCGGCAGCCGCAGACGCCGGGTCCCGGCCGGGTTCTTGACCACGAAGTAGGCCAGCGCCGAATTCCCCTTGGCATTGGCGCCGAGGCGCACGGTGATGGAGTCTCCGACCTTGAACTGTTCGCCGCCGTTGGGGTAGATCACCTTGAACGCCGGATCGTCCTGGTTCGGGGCCGACGCGGTCGCCTCGTCCCCGATGTCCTCGCAGCTCTTGGGCCCGGCGGTATCCTCCCCGCAATGCATCAGCGCCAGGGGCGCGCACAGGAGCAGGGAAAGGAGCGGAAGGGAACGCGGCAGGGAGCGGGTTCGGAACAGCATATGTCTCCTCAGGGGCCGAGGATGGCCCGGATGTCGGCGTCCAGGGCCCGGCTCAGCTTGCGGGCCCCGGTCGCGCTCAGGTGGAAATTGTCGTGGGCGTCTTCGTCCGTGAAACCGTGGTCCCCGTCCTGGTGCAAATCGCGGAAATGGAAGTGGGGATATTTGGCGTCCAGGGCTTTCAGGTCCTCGAGGATCAGCTTCGCCGTGGCCTGGGTCGGCCCCAGGGGACTGTAGCTGTCCATGAACTTGAACTGCGGCGCGACGGGAAAATTCAGGAACAGGACATGGATGCCCGCCCGGGACATCTCGAGGATGAAATTTTCGAAGGCGAGCATATTGGCGATATATTGGGGATGGGTGACTTCCCAATGCCTGTGAGGATCTTCCTCGGGACGTTCGGGCCCCCACCCGCTGGAGGGAAAGGAAAGCAGCCCGAGGGAATCGGCATTCAAGATTGCCGGATACGGAAGGGACGCCATCAGGCCCGCGAAGTCCTTCGGCAGGGGCGCCTGCCAGAAGCCGTGCGCGCTGTCATAGGTGAAGCCCCGGTTGCCCGGCATGATCTTGTCCCAGGTTCCGTCCAGGCCAGGGAAGATGAACCAGCCGATCGGCACGCCGATGCCGATGAGCCGGGTCTCGGGGACATGGGGGACGATGTACCTGCGGGCCAGCGTGAAGACCCCCTGCATGCCGCCGGCCCCATAGGCGAGGTTCAGGGCCTTGACCGACGTCAGCTGCGAAGGGTCGAGGCCGTCGGCCATCTGCGAGCTTCCCAGGAAGAAGGCATCGCTCTCCCCGCCGCGGCTCCAGAAAAGGTGCATCTTGTGGGCGAGCACCTTCTGCCCGTCGAAGACCGGAGGTTCGCTGTATTGGCCGAGACTGTCGAAGTCGAGGCTCCGGGCGATCTCGAAATCCGCCCCGGGCGCCACCCACAGCGCCGGCTGCATCAGGTTCGTCCCGCTCAAAAGGCGCGTGGAGAGCGAATCGCGGAGATCCAGCAGGTAGAGGTTCTTCTGCTCCCCGGCCGCGTTGGTCGCCGACGCCACGGCGAAGTGGGGATGGTTCGACCACTCCAGATCGTTCCACGACTCCTCCCCCGGAGGCGCCTTGTACCAGCGCGTGACTTGCCCCGTCGGCTCCGCCAGGAAGGCGTACTGGTGGATGCCGTAGGGCGCGCCCACCAGGCCGCTCGGACCCGGCGCGCCGAAATCCAGGAACAGCACGTTCCCGCTGGTATCCGGCGCGATGGAGACGTTGCAGACCTGGGAGGTGTCCCCGTCCGCCTTGCCGTTCGTCGGGGCGGTGAACAGCGTGGTCGTGGAGCCCGAGCGCAGGTCGCGCACCTTCAGCAGGCGGTAGCCGGTGGCCAGGTAGCGTCCATTCCCGGAGCGGCCGTCGTGGAAGCCGCCGTCAAGGGTCAGCGCCGACTCCTCCCCGACCGGCTGCCCGCCGGAGATCTTCCGCATCAAAGTTCGGGTTGAGCCCCAACGATCGGCCTGGTTGTCCACCGCGGTGCTGGCATAGAGCAGCAAGGTGTCCCGCGTCGCCGGGTCCACCCACCAGCGCGGGATGAACCCCTCGCCGACCTTGACCGGCGCCGCCGACCCGGCTTCCAGCCGGCGCACATAGACTTCGCCCCCCTCCTCCGCGCCTTCCAGGCCCGTCCCGAAGGCCACCCAATTCCCGTCGGGGGAGATGACGGGATGGAAGGCCGATTTGGCGAAGTCGGTGAACTCCCACTGGGACGGAGGCACGAACCGGAAATCGGCATAGGCCAGGTTCCGGCTGGTGGCGGAGGCGTTGACATAGGCGACCTTGGCGGCCCGTCCGCGGAGATGGCCCTGGAGGCCGGTGGCGACGATCCGCACCGGGTCGGTGCCGGACGCGGAACCGTCCGGGCCGAGGAAGCCGGCCCGGGGCAAGGGGGCCAGGACGCAGCGGAACCCCACGTATTCGTTGGCCGCGGACGGGATGGCAGCGTAGGTCGCGGACCGGTTGGACGGGCGCAGCTCCGGCAAGCCGTACTTGAACGCCCCGCCCTTGATCGGCTTCTCGGTCTGGATCCCGGGGTCGCGGGAACCGGCGAAATCGCGCATGCCGTCCCGGCCGTAGGCGCCCTTCCAATCGTTGACCCATTCCATGACGTTGCCGGCCATGTCGTAGAGGCCGAAGCCGTTGGGCTTGCGCGTCGCCACCGGATGGCTGCTGTCCCCGGCGTTCGCCGCGAACCAGGCGAACTCGCCGGCGCGGGCGGAATCGCGGCGCTCCCCCCAGGCGAAGGCCGAGGCCGTGCCGCCCCGGGCCGCGTACTCCCATTCCGCCTCGGTGGGCAGCCGGTAGCCGCGCCGCTGCAGGTGCGCGGACAGGTCGGCGACGGCGTAGGCGCTGCCGGAGGCGGCGCGGAGCACCGCTCCGTGCTCGTACACCGTGTCGAGCCCGGCCAGCTTGCTGCGGGCGTTGCAGAAGAGGATGGCGTCATACCAGGAAACCTGGTAGACCGGATGGAAGGGCCCCCGGCCGTAGGGCGAGGAGTGGGCCACCGGCTCCCGTCCGGTCACCAGCCGGTAGGCCTCCTGGGTGATCTCGGTGGCGTCGATCCAGTAATCCGCCGAGAAGCCGTTGGCCATGAGCGGCCGCTCGTCCGGCTTGGCCAGGGAATCCGTGGACCCCTGCAGGAAGGTCCTGCCCGCGGCCGGAATCCGGACCATGCCCGCGTACACGGCCTCCTCCGTGGGTTCGGGACTGCCGTCCCCGGTGAACAGGCAGCCCGCCAGCCATAGGACGGCGAAGGCGGTGAAAGCGGCGATGGGAAGGCCGGGCATACCTTTTTTTATACTGCTGCGAATGCTCAAAATTTGACCAGAATATGGGTATTGTCTGAGTAATCTAATCAATCGACGCTTTGATTCCCATGATGCAAGGAATGTAAAGCACTAAGCGTGCCAGCAATGGTCAAAACTTCGAAAAGTGCTGAATGCCTATACCGTACTGAATGCTTATAGTGGAGGGCCGTGGACTCACGGACCTGAAGCCTCGGCGCCCTTTTCCCAGGCCGGTTGCGCCAGGATCAGGAGCCTATGTCCCGCCCCGGCACGGGGATGTTTCCAGTTGACACGCGGGATCGATCCACGTATCGTTTTACAGAGGAGGGATCGATCATGACGACCACAATTTCCCCGAAATTCCAGGTCGTAATCCCGAAGGAAATCCGGGAAAGCATGGGCCTAAAGGCCGGGATGAAGGTGCAGGTCCTCCAATACGAAGGCCGGATCGAATTCATTCCCCTCAAACCCATAAAAAGCCTACGGGGTATCGCGAAAGGAATTTCGACAGACATCATCCGGGAAAAGGATCGATTCTGAACGTCGTCGACTCCTCCGCCTGGCTGGAATATTTAGCGGATGGGCCGAACGCGTCGGCCTTCTCAAAGCCTATCCAGGATACGAAGAACCTCCTGGTCCCCTCCCTGAGCATCCTGGAGGTTTTCAAGAAGCTGCTGCGGGACTGTGGCGAACCCATCGCGCTGCAGGCCGTGGCTCACATGCGCATGGGCCGGGTCGTCGATTTGAACCTTTCCATGGCCCTGGCAGCCGCTAAAAAAGGGTTGGACAGGAAGCTGCCTTTGGCGGACTGCGCGATGCTGGCTACCGCCGAGCATTTCGGTGCGACGCTGTGGACCCAGGATGATGATTTCGCGGGGATTCCCGGCGTCAGGTATATCCCCAAGATGAAGTCCTGATACGAAGCCGCTAAGGCAGTAGGATGGGCGGGTCGACGATGATGGGCGGATCGATGATGATTACCGGGCGATAGATTGCAGTATATTCGAGGTTGGAAGTGACCACGACGGTGGCCGGATTCGAACTCACCGTTTCGCCCGAGGACACACTCCAATACCGGAACGCGCCGCCAATTGAATTCGAGCTGCTCCCGCTGACGCTCATGGACGTACCATACTCGACGGTCGCGGACGCGGACGTCTGGCCGTTCAGGATGCAGACCTGG
>CBILQL010000503.1:0-4418 GCA_966238865.1 uncultured bacterium | reverse complement strand
CCAATGGTCGGCCATGCGATCCGCGCGCATCCAGGTCCGCGCGCGCACCCGGCTCGGCGATCCGGGCCTCAAGCGGGACGACGGCTTCCGCAAGATCGAGCTGAACACCGAGGTGCGGCTGAGGAACCGGCTATGAAAGACGCAGGGACGGATACCGGGGCCCGCGGCGCGGCCGGCCCCACATGGCGGCGCCCGGACGGGTTCGTGCTGCTGCTCTCGCTCATCATGCTCATGGGCATCGGGGCGATGGGCGTGGGCATGATGGTGAACGCCAAGCACGGCCAGGTGTCCGCCCAGAACCAGAAGAACCGCCTCCGCGCCTTCTACGCCGCCGACGGCATCAACGCCCTGCTCGCCCAGGAGGTGCTGGACGGCAACGCGGGGCGCTACATGGACACCGCCAGCGCCGAGGAGATCGAGGGGGAGATCTGGGAGAACGTCCCGGGGGACCGGATCGACGACCTGCGAAACGCCATGCGGCGGCCCCCGACGCGGAAGCTCACCTCCACCTACCTGGGAGCCCGCCCCAGGAACAAGTACAACTACGGCGTGCGCTGGAAGGGCTACGTGATCCCGCCCATCACCGGCGCCTACACCTTCTACGTGCGCGCCGACGACGCGGCCCACTTCTTCCTGAGCGAGAACGAGAAGCCCGAGAAGCTCTCCGCGAAGCCCATCGCCAAAGCCGACGTCGCCAATTACAGCTGGCCGCAGTCCGGGCCCGCGGTCTCCAAGCCGGTGGCCCTGAAGGCCGGCAAGCGCTACTATTTCGAGCTCCTGCACAAGCAGGGCGCGAACGGCGAGGGCTTCGGCCAGGTGGCCTGGAAGGGCCCCAACTTCCTGGTGGAGCGCCCCATCCCCGGCCCGCGCATCTCCCGCGTCGGAAGCACCGCCGAGAATTGGGATACGGCCTCGCTGGCCAATGGGCTGCGCGTCAAGTACTCCCTGGGATCGGCCGGCCTGCTCACCTACAAGCTGTCCTCGGAGGCCATGCTGGGCGGGAAGGGCGATACCGCCTTCCGCGCGCCGCTCAACCAGACCCTCAGCCTGCTGGGCGACACCCCGGAACCTCCCGCCACCATCTGGCAGCGGGTCCTCCTCTACGACTTCCATTCCGACGGCTCCAACCCGGAATTCGAGCGCATGAACCGGTGGGATCCCCTGGGCGTGAGGACCGGCATGGTGAAGGCCAAGGGGCTCCGCTACGAGAAGAAGAACGCCGGCTATTTCGGGCTCGATTCCATCGGCAAACCGGTGATCGGGGCCTCCCCCAAGCACAATTGCGGCGTGGACAAGTGGTTCACGCCCTGGGAGCCCGGCTGGTTCAAGACCTACGCCTACGCGGGCGGGGGCGGCGACTGCCGGGAATCGCCCAGCGCGACGGATCGCGCCTTCCACAACATGGTCTACAAGGATTCCCTGCAATTCGTGCTGCGCAAGGACCTTGGCGCCAACGTCTACCAGTTCAAGCGCCTCCTGGGCGAGCATATACCCGGTTTCATGCCCCTCGACGGGAAGGGCTTCGGGGCGGAGGGGCCCGCGCGGGCCGCGGGCCGCAATTACGGCTTCTGCATGGAGCTGCACACCGTCTTCGAGCACACCTCGGGGATGATCCTGGAATTCAACGGCGACGACGACGTGTGGGTGTACATCAACGATTCCCTGGTGATGGACATCGGGTACGTGCACGCGAGCGAATACCGCAGCGTGGTGCTCGACGACCTGGATCTCCGTTTCGGGAAGACCTACAACCTGGACTTCTTCTATTGCGAGCGGCAGTCCACCGGGTCCAGCATCGACCTCCTCATGAACATGCCCATCATCCAGGTGAAATCCCGGCCGCGGGCCAGCTGGCGGCGGGAGTACGGGGAGCTCGACTAGCGTCCGCCCGGGGGCCGCTTCGCACCCCGGACGATCACCGGAGGCTCCCCGGGCGCGCCCTATGCGCCGCCGCTCCTCGCCAGCCGCGCCAGGATGGCGTCGTGGAGGACCCCGTTGGAGGCGATGATGCCCTCGTCCACGCGGGGATGCGGGGCGCGATAGTCCAGCGGCCGGCCCGAGAGGTCGGTGAGCCGCCCGCCCGCCTCCTCGAGGATCACCTGGGTGGCGGCCAGGTCCCACAGGTTCATGGGGTTCTCGCGGGGCGAGACGAAGGCGGTGTACTCGCCCCGGGCGACCTCGTTGATCTTGAGCGACCCGTTCATGCGGTTCCAGGTCGGGTTGCCGAGCCTCTGCAGCAGGCTGTGCAGCGCCGGGCTCTGGCGCCCGTGCGAGAGGATGAGGTTGAGGCGCGTGTCCCGGGACACCTTGACCGGCAGCAGGCCGACGGGCCCGGGATCGGACCCGGTGAAGGCGCGCCAGGCCCCCTCGCCGCGGGCCGCGAAGTACAGCTCCCCCAGCTCCGGCTTGTAGGTCATGCCGACGACGGGCTCCCCGTCCACGGTGAGCCCCAGGATGATGCCGTAATGCTGGCCGTTGCGGATGAAGCTGGAGGTGGAGTCGAGGGGGTCCAGGATCCAGCAGCGCCGGGACTCGCGCCAATGCAGGTGCGCCCCTTCCGCCTCCCAGGTCTCCTCGTTCAGGATGGCGTCGGAGGGGAAGCGGCTGGCGATGTGGCCGTCCAGGAAGGCGGCGCAGGCGTGATCGGCGGCGGTCACGACGCTGTTGTCCGACTTGAAGGCCACCTCGGTGCCGGCCGCCTTCCAGCCCAGCAGCAGCTGCCCGGCTTCCCGGATGATCCCGTACATGAAACGGAGCTCGTCGGCATAGCGGGACTTCCCCAGGACGGACTCCATGGGCGAAAGATAGCTTATGGACCGCGGCCGCGCCCGCCGGAGAAACCCCGGCAGGGGCGCCTCATTGCTTGCCGAGCAGCAGGAACAGGCCGAACACGATGCCGCCCAGGACGACGGCGGTGATCAGGAGCTTGACGATCATGGGCATGCCCTGGTCCGCCTCCTCGGCCAGCCAGGCGCCCTTCCCCGCCGGGGACGCATCCGGCATCCCGGCCGGGAATTCCGGAGCGGCTTCGGCAGGCGCCGCGGGGTCCGCGGGCATAGGCACGGCATTGAGGTCCACGCCGCGGCGTTCGGCCTCGGCCAGAATCAGCTTCACCGCCACCTCCGGCCCCTTCCGCTGGCTGTCCGCCAGCATCAGCCGCAGCTTGGAATCGGAAACCGTGGTCAGCTTCTCCTGGAATTCGCTCAGTTTCATCCCCATCGCCTCCATGCGGGAGGGCATCCCGCGCAGGTCATTCCGGGACCGCTCCGCAACCCACGGCCGTCGCGCAAATTGTAGCAAATCCCGGGGGCCGGGCGCTACTCCAGGCCCCAGATGCGGGTGGGACGGAGGAAGCCGAAGGTGACGATTCGATCGCGGCTTCCCTTGGCCACGTTGTCCCGCGCATCGATGCCGTAGGTGAAGCGGGACTTGAGGATGTAGGCTCCGGTGGACACGAGCCGGCCGTCATGGGCGATCGGGTACCAGGCCATGCGGATCAGGAAGGCCCGGGTGCCGGCCACGCGGGAAAGCCGCCCGCTCCGCAGGTCCTCCCGGGTTATCATCACCTTGGTCTTGTTCACGAATTGCCCCTGGGTGTCGAACACGGTCAGCTCCACCTCGGCGGGAGGGGAGATCTCGAAGTCGAAAACCGCCACGCCGGGATTCCGGGACCCGTCGATGCGCCGGATCCAGTCTTCGGCCTTGTCCGGGTACAGGGGGACGTAGTCCTTGTAGTCGGGGGAGACCCTGTCGCTGGTCAGGATGACGAAGGGCTGCTTCACCTTGGTGTCCGCGGGGATGGGGTCCACCGTGACCCCGCGCTCGGCGCGGATGCCGCCGATGTAGATGGACGGCAGCTCCGCCACCAGGGTCTTCCAGGGATTGGCGGCGTGGGCCGGCGTGCCGGAGCGGTCCCGGACCAGATCGGTGCGGGAGACCGACGTCTCCCAGCCGGCGGCGGGATCGTTGGGGGAGGCATGGCTCACCGTGAACTTCCAGGTGACGGCCGCGCCGTCCTTGGCGTCCAGGGGCTCCACGCGCGACATGTCCACGCGCACCTCCTGGCCCGCCGGGTTCCGGAACCTGAGGACGTCGGCGGCGCCCACGGCCACCGGCTCGGAGAAGGTGACGATCACGACGCCCTCCGGGATCGCCGACAGGGAGGTGTCCTCGGTCATCTTCACCGCCTTGGCGATGACGGGCCCGATGCGGTCCTTCATGGGGAAGTCGGCGTCGCTCGTGCCGGCGTAGATGTCCTTCAGGGTGCGGCCCCGGTTCCGCGGATCGTTCTCGTCCCAGGCCGTCACCGGCTTGGTGAAGAAATCGCCCTGGCGCGCGCGGATGGCGTAGCGGGTCTCCGACAGGGGCAGGATGTCCCAGTCCCCGCGCTCCACCTCGCCCATGAGGCGCAGCTCGAG
>CBILQL010000502.1:0-4433 GCA_966238865.1 uncultured bacterium | reverse complement strand
ACCTGGCATCCATGGACAATTACGGCCTTCCCGTGACGGCCGACGGGTTCTCGACCTATACCAACAACAATATCGATCTCCGCGGCCGCGACACGTCCGTCACCATCAATCTCCTCGGGCCCGCCGACATCAGCGGCACCGTGCTGTCCGGGGCGGAAACCTCCTCGCCTCCCGCCGCCGGGGCCACCGTCATCCTGACCCAGCCCGGTACCACCGGGGGCGCCCGGACCCCGGTGGACACCGCCACCACCGACGCCGAGGGCAAGTTCACCTTCGCCGACCTGGCATCCATGGACAATTACGGCCTTACCGTGACGGCCGACGGCTTCTCGACCTATACCAACAACAATATCGATCTCCGCGGCCGCGACACCTCGCTCACCATCAACCTCCTCGGCTCCGCCGACATCGGCGGCACCGTGGTCGGCCCGGATTCGACCACCGCCGTGGCCAACGCCACCGTGGTCTTGACCCGCTCCGGCACGGGCGGGGGCGGAGGCGGCGGCTTCCGCACCCCGGTGGATACCGTCACCACCGACGCCCAGGGCAAATTCACCCTCGCCGATCTGGAGTCCATGGACACTTACGGGATCACGGTCACGGCCACGGGCTATGCGACCTATACCAACAACAACATCGACCTCCGCGGGCGCGACACCACCGTCAAGGTCGTCCTCGCGCTGCCGCCGCCTCCGGGGACCATCACCGGGACGGTGCGCGGGCCGGGCGGCGCCACCGCCGCGCCCATCGCCGGCGCCACCGTGGTGCTGAGCTCGCCGGGGACGGGCGGCGGCGTGGGAGGCGGCACCCGCACGCCCTTGGACACCGTCCAGACCGACGCCCAGGGGATCTTCACCTTCGCCGACGTGCCCGCGGGCGACAACTACGCCTTGTCGGTGACAGCGACCGGATTCAACGTGGCGAACAACTTCAACGTTGACCTGGACGGCGGGGATACGACGACGGTCAACTTCACCCTGGTCGTGGTGTCCATCCTGCCCAGGGCCCTGGCGGCCCGCGGCTTCGCGGCGTCCTGGACCTCCGCCGGCCTGTCCCTGACCTTGCCGCCGGCCGCCGTGCCCCGCTCCCTGTCGGTATACACGGTGTCCGGCTCCCTGCGGCACCGGGTGGGCGTTCCCGCGGGGGCCAAGAAGGCCCTCCTTCCGGCCCAGGCCCTGAGCGGACGCGGACTGGTTCTGGAACTGGACGGTGCCGGGAGGCGGGACTTCGTGCCGCTGACCGGCCGCTGAGATCGGGGCGCGAGCCAAACTGGACACCGGCTGTAAAGCCGTGCGCTCCGGGGAACGGGGCCCTCCCTACGGGCCTCGTTTTTATTCCGGGCGGATTTTATCCGGGACCGGCTACAATTGCCAGTCGATGGGATCCTTGCCCATCTTGACCAGCAGCGCGTTCGTCTTGGAGAAATGCTTGCAGCCGAAGAAGCCCCGGTCGGCGGAGAAGGGCGAGGGATGCGCGGCCTGGAGCACGTGATGCCGCGACGGGTTCACCAGGGAACCTTTGAGCTGGGCAGGACGGCCCCAGAGCAGGAAGATGATGCCTTCCCGGCCGTCGTTGAGCGCCTTCACGGCGGCGTCGGTGAAGCGCTCCCAGCCCTTGCCGTGATGGGAGCCGGCCTGGCCGGCCCGCACGGTGAGGCATGCGTTGAGCAGCAGCACGCCCTGCCGGGCCCATTTCTCCAGGTTGCCGTGGTTCGGGATGCGGAAGCCCACGTCCTGGTGCAGTTCCTTGTACATGTTCACGAGGCTGGGCGGCGGCTTGACGCCGGGCAGCACCGAGAAGGACAGCCCATGGGCCTGATTGGGCCCGTGATAGGGATCCTGGCCGAGGATCACCACCTTGACCTGGTCGAAGGGCGTGGTGTTGAAGGCGTTGAAGATGAGGGGCCCGGGCGGATAGACGACCTGCCCGCTCTTCTTCTCCTCCAGGAGGAAGGCTTTCAGGTCGCGGAAATAGGGCTGCCTGAACTCGTCCTCCAGCCGCTCCTTCCAGGAGGCTTCGATCCTGGGATTCACCGCGGGAACCTCCGTGTCGAGCGTCTTTTCGGCCATGCCGTAAAATTTAATTCCGGAACAGCTTCACGTCGGCCCAGAAGGTGCCGAAAGGCAGCACCGAGGCGACGAAGGCCAGCGCGTATTTCCTGGGGCTCCAGTCATAGGAGCTTCCCACCACGGCAATCATCGCAAGGAACGCGATGAACAGGGCTCCGTGGGCCATGCCCAAGGCGCGCACGTATTCCGGCATGCCCCAGACGTATTTCAGGGGCATGGCGATGCCCAGGAGCAGCAGGAAGGACACGCCCTCGAAGAATGCCACCACCCGCAGCCAGCCCATTCTCGTCTTCACCAGTTCGTCCATATCGTCCTCCTTCGCGAGTAGTCTATAAAAGTCCGCGGCCTAGAAAAGCCCGTGCAGGCTCCGGCCCTGCGCCGCCAGATCGTCCACCCGGCGAGACACCGCCGGGTCCTCGACCAGGGGCGGGGCGTGATGGGGCTTGATGCGCGCGTCGAGGACGAGGGGGCCGTGGCAGCCCCAATGCTTGTCCGCGACGGAGGCCCAGAGGCCGTGGATGTCCCGCGCGGGATCGGAGCGGGTGAAGGCCACCCACAGCAGGTTGTCGAGGCTCCGGGCGGCGAAGGCGGGGTCGTCGACCAGCACCAGCAGCGGCGCCCTCTGCAGGGCCGGAGCCCCGGGATTCCCGAAGCGGGCCTCCAGGGCGGCGATAAGGTTCGCAACGTCCCTGCGACCTCCGGACGCTTCGTCGCCCCCGTTGACGTCCCTGCCGCCGTCCCAGTCGCCATCCCCGCCAACATTCCTGCCGCCATCCCAGCCGCGGAATGCGGGCGCCCCGATCACGATCAGCCCAGGCAAGGCCAGGGCCGCCCCGGAGAAGCCCTCCGGCAGCGCCCGTGCGAGCTCCGCCGGGACCTCCCCGGCCAGCTCCCGCCGCCGCGGGCCCGCCGCCGCGATCACCACCTTCGACCCCTCGTTGAGGCCGGTGCCGCTGTAATCGAGGGTATCCATGGTGGTACGGGTGGTGAAATGCAGGTCCCGGGTCCAATCCGCGCGTTCCAGCGCGTGGCGGAAGAATCCGGGGACGTCGCGGACATCCAGGCCGGGCGCGTCCTCGCGCGCGGCGATGAGCAGGAACTTGGCCAGGGAAAGCTGGCCGAAACCCAGGATGGCATGGGCGTGGGTGAGCAGCTCCCGGGGCTTGCGCCGGGCCGGATCGTCGTAGGGCACGTAGCGTTCGCCGGCCAGCGCCAGGAGCAGGGGATGCACCCCTGCGGCCTCCACCGCGTGCACGCCGTGGACGCCGGGAATCACGGCGGGCAGCACCGGCCCCGCCAGCTCGTGGATGATTTCGGCAAGGTGGGAATCCTCCTGTGGAGGCCGTCCCACCACCGTGAAAGGCCAGATAGCGCCCCTGCGATGGTACACCGCCTCCACCTCCATCACCGGGAAGGGATGGGCCAGGCTGTAATACCCCAGGTGATCGCCGAAGGGGCCTTCCGGCAGGGTGCGGGCGGGATCGATGCTGCCCACCAGGCAGAAGTCCGCGTCGGCGGATAGCAGGTGGCCGCCCCGGCGCGCGTAGCGGAAGGCGCGCCCCGCCAGCATGCCGGCGAAGGCGACTTCGGGCATGCCTTCCGGCAGGGGCATCACCGCCGCCAGGGCATGGGCCGGCGGCCCGCCCACGAAGACGCTGACCTTCAGCCGCTCCCCGCGGCGGATGGCGGCATGGTGATGCACCCCGATGCCCCGGTGGATCTGGTAATGGAGCCCCGCCTCGCGCCCGGGCGCGTAGCCGCCTCCCGAAAGCTGGATGCGGTACATGCCCAGGTTGCTGGAAAAAAGCCCCGGCCGGTCGGGATGCTCGGTGTACACCTGCGGCAACGTGATGTAGGCGCCGCCGTCCATGGGCCAGGACACGATTTGCGGCAGCCGGTCCAACGTGGTCGTGCAGGCCGCCACCGCCGGGTTCGCCGCGGGACGGGGCAGGGCGTCAATCCCCAGCAACGGCGATCGGCGATGGCGCCAGGGATGCTTGAGGACGTCGAAGGGATCCTTCTTCAGGGACAGCAGGGCCCGCAGCGGATCCAGGGTGGAGCGGAACAGGTGGCGGGCCCGCTCGCGGGTCCCGTACAGGTTGGAGACGCAGGGGAAGGCGCTGCCCTTCACCCGCGTGAACAGCAGGGCCGGCCCTCCGGCCGCGTAGACCCGCCGCTGGATCTCGGCCATCTCCAGGCGCGGATCGACCTCTTCGGTCACGCGTCGCAGCATCCCGCGGCGCTCCAGGTCGGCGACGGCGTCGGCGAGCGAGGCGTGGCTCATGCCCTGCTTCCCCTTCCGGCGGCCATCAGGAGGACGCCGAGGAATAGGCCCGCAGCCCGCGGTGCCAGGTCCATACGAGC
>CBILQL010000501.1:0-4435 GCA_966238865.1 uncultured bacterium | reverse complement strand
GTATTCGCCTTCCTGCCGCGGCTGTTCGAGCGCGCCGGCATGGGGATCAAGGGATCCATCACCGCCCTGTACACGGTGCTCGTGGAGGGCGACGACATGGACGAGCCCGTCGCCGATGCCGTGCGCGGCGTGCTCGACGGCCACATCGTGCTCTCGCGGGCGCTGGCCCACCGCAACCATTTCCCCGCCATCGACGTGCTCAAGAGCGTGAGCCGCTGCATGGGCGACGTCACCGCCAAGGAGCATCGCGCCTCGCTCGGGAAGCTGCTGGCCTCCATGGCCGTCTACGCCGACGCCGAGGACATGATAAACCTCGGCGCCTATGTGCGCGGCTCCAATCCGCAGCTGGACCAGGCCATCGCGCTGCATCCGGAAATCGAGAAATTCCTCTGCCAGGGCATCGAGGAGAAGTCCGGGATCCAGGAGACCCAAGAGAGGGTCGCGGCGCTGGCGGGGGCGAAGGCAGGGTAAGATGGGGGAGGGCTTTCCGGATAACGTTTTTCGCTTATTGTTTTTTGTTCTTCGTTTTTCGTGGTGTCATCGCTGGAACCATGCACCAATCCTGGAACAAGCCCGCAGCGAAAAAAGAAAAACAAAAAACGAAAAACCTCTTCTCCCCGCATGAAGCGCTTCAAGTTCGAGCTCGCGCAGCTGCTCCGACTCAAGGAGTGGACGGAGGAGGAGGCCCGCAAGGCCCTGGCCGCCGAAGTGGCCGTCCTGGAGCGGCTCAAGGCGAAGCTGGAGGAACTGCGGGGGGAGCTCTCCGGCCTGTACGCAGCGGAGGGGGGTGCGGACGAAGAAGCGGGGGAGGGCCGCGCCCTGGACGTCCCCCTGCGGGTGGGCATCCTGCAATACGCCAGCCACCTGGGAGGCCTGATCGCGGGCCGGCAGGGGGACATCGCCGCCCAGGGGGAGCGGCTCAAGGAGAAGAGCGACGCCCTGCTCAAGGCCATGCAGGAGCGGAAGGTGCTGGAGAAGCTCAAGGAACGGCGCCAGGCCGAGCACCGCAAGGCGGCCGGCAAGCTCGCCTACGCGAATCTCGACGAGGCTTCGGCCGGCCTCCTGCGCCGCGCCGCCGGACGGGAGTCCGCCGCGGCAGCGGACGGGACCGGGACCTAGCTCCGCGACACCCCGTAATGCGACAATGAAGGCGTGTTTTCCCGCCTTCCCGACCCGGCCGCCGCCAAGGACCGCGCCATCCCGTCGTCGATCGCCAAGATCGCGATGGCCGCCCTCGCAGCCTTGGCCGCCCTGCCGGCCCGCGCCGTCGTCCTGTCCGTGGACGATTTCCGCGCCGACATGTCGAACCAGGCGGCCGACACCGCCAACCTGGATCCCGCGTGGGGCGACACCCTCACCGTCGGCCCCAGGACCTACCGGCCCACCGCGATGGGGCCCTACCTCCTCAGCGACGCGGAGACCGCCGGGAACAGCCCGCTGAACGGCAAGGCGGGCGGGACCTCCCTGGTGGTCTCGACCTCGAGCGGAGCCTTCCGCTGCGCCTATGTCGCCTGGGACGTGTCCAACACCCTCAAGGCCGTCGACGACGGGAACTTCACCCAGCCCACCCACCTGGTGGTCCGGGACGTCGCCATCGGAGAAGGCACGATTGTGAGGGCCAATGCGACCAGGCTGGCCGGGGACGAGATCCTCCGGCGCGCCAAACCGGCCAAGACCTACCCGCCCAGCTATTTCCACTTCCTGGGCGAAGGCGGCCGCTACGCGGCCTATTGGGGCAACGTCTACGAGCAGGGCAACGCCATCCGCCGGACCACCCACGCGGAGGCCGCCGGAGGCGGGTCGGCGTCCACCTGGGGACGCTACCTGTTCCTGTCCGGCCCCACGGACACGGTGTTCGCCGCCGGACTGGGCAAGCTGGGTGCGGCCCTGGTCCCAGGCACGGGGGGGACCCGGACAGTCTTCGCCTACGAGAGCAATGTCTCCGCGACGCCGAAGCGCACCCGGGTCCGCTGGGACGACCTCGGCGCCGGCACCCATCAATCGGTCGAGTTCCAGCATACCAACAACATCCATTACGGCCAGGACTATGCCCTGGCGGCGGACAGCGCCGGGAACGTCGTGGTCCTCTGGCGGGAAGGCGCGGACAACGCCAATACCAGCGACCTCTACCTGGCGGCCTTCGATTCCTCCCGCGCCCAGATCGTCGCGCCGGTGCTGCTGCAGGCCGCGGTCTCCCTGACCGACGGGACCACCTCCATCCACTATTACCGCTCCTACGCGGTCGCCAGCGTCGCCAACGGGAATTTCCTCGTGTCCTTCGCCCGGGGAGGGGTGGCCTATGCCCAGGCCGTGGCCGTTCCCTTCGGCGCGCAGGCGTTTTCCGCCGGGTCGCCGGTCCAGGTCTCCGATGCCGGCGACAACGCCAACTATCCCGGCATCGCCGTGAACCGGCGCCAGGTGCTGTTCGGGTGGTTCGCCAAGTCCGGCGGCAACCACGCGCTCAAGGGCGCGCTCTACGATCGTTCCGGCGTCGGTTTCGATCAGGCCTCGCGCCAGGCGCTGCTCCTTTCGGACGAAGCCGTCTCCTTCAGCCAGGTCGGGGGCGGCTGGTACGGACACCACTACATCAAGGCGCCGTCCCTGGCCCTGGACGATGCCGGGAACATCGCCGCCGCTTATGACAACCAGTTCCACGCCAAGGCGGCCTTCATCGCCAACTTCGCCGTATACCACGACAGCGCCCATTTCGCCAGCAAGGCCCTGCGCTATTCCGCCCTCCAGGGTCCGCTCCCCGTCGACGAGACCTCCGATTCGCTCGAGTTCCTGGATTACCGCGTGGTCGCGGGCACCTCGGACGGGAGCCCGACCCGGGTCGAGCTGCAAGCGGCCGTCTCCCGGGACGGGAGCTTCGCGGACGCGGGATCGGCCTTTCAGGCCTTCCCCGCCGGCCGCAGATCGGCCGGGGAGCGGTTCAAGTACCGCCTCGCGATCAAGGCCGGCCCCGATTCCCTCACCCGGACAAAGGTGGATTCCCTGATCCTCCGCTTCAACGCGCAGCCGCGCCGTCCGACCCTGGACTCCCTGCGCATCGGGACGGGCGCCCGCTCCGCCTACGATCCCTCCGGCGCCTACGTCCTGCTGCGCCGCCTGGACTCGCTGCACGTGACGGTGTCCGGCATCGACCTCGACGACCAGTCCGAGGCCAGGCTGTACCTCTGCGTGGCGGGCCGCCCGGTGGACTCGGCGACCGCCCCGCGCACGTCGCCGGCGCGTTACCGCGCCCGCTTCTCCTTCCTGCCTTCCGACACCCTGCCGGACCCGCTGCGCCTTTCCTTCCGCATGCGCGACAGCGCCGGATGGCTGGGCCCGCCCATCGATTTCAGCCCCGGCTTCCGAAATGCGGCCCCCGCCGAGACCCTGAGCCTCATCCGCAGCCGGGGCCTGGATTCCGCCGGCCGCTTCTGGCCGTGGCTGGGGGCCAAGGACACCCTGGCCGTGGCCCCGTCCCAGACCGTGGTGCTGCAGGAGGGCGATACGGCCACCCTGAACGTCCGCCTGGGCGATGTCAACGACGACAGCCTGACCTTCCGGCTCCTCCGCAACGGGGACACGGTGGAGACGCGCCGCGCGGCGGCGCCCTCGGCCCAGTCCGTGCGCTTCGCCGCCGACACCCTGCCGCCGCTCGTGGACACTTTGGTGGCCCTGCTCGAAGATGCGGACACGGCGACGGCCGTCCGCTTCCTGGTGCGCCCCAACCGGCCGCCCGCGGTGGATTCCCTGTGGCTGGCCGCCTATCTCGACCAGGCGGGGACGCGCATGGCGGGACCCTTCGACGCCATCCGGGACTTCGCCCGCGACTCGGGCCTGCAGGTCCCTTCCGGCCTCCCGTCCGTGCTCCGTGCGGGCGCCACGGACCGGGACGCGGCTTTCGGCGACGGGGCGCGGATTACCTGGGCGGCCTACGCGCCCCAGTCCGGATGCCCGGCCGGGAATCTCGCCTGCTACGCCCGCACGGCGCAAGGCGCGGGCGATTCCCTGGCCGCGACCCTGGCGCTGCCCCAGGAATACCTCGTCGTGCGCGCCACCGACTCCAGCGGCGCCTTCCGGGAGCGGCGCGTGCGCCTGGAATTCCCCCTGCTGGACACGGCCTCCGCGGCTTCGTTCCGGGCCGCGGTCAAGGCCCTGGCCGAGGACCTCGACTTCGTCCTCGAAAGCTCGTTGACCTCCCGCACCGTGCAGGCGGAGATCACCAGCCTAGGCAACGTGCCCCTGCAGATCCTCTCCGTCACCACCTCCCGGGACGACGCGCGCTGGCTCGGCCTCAAGCTGGTCTGGGAGGCGCCCGGGACCCCGCCGCGGCCGGACAGCCTGCGAATCGCCGCGCGCACCGACTCCAATGCCGTGGCCGCGGGGACGCCGCCCACCGTCGCCGTGGGCTCCCGCCTGACCCTGGCCTTCACCGTGTCCAGCGCCT
>CBILQL010000500.1:0-4437 GCA_966238865.1 uncultured bacterium | reverse complement strand
CGACTGGATACTAGATAGAAAGACCGGTAAGAGACTCCCCTGCGAGCCAATGAGCTCGGACTGACCGGGTGGATTGGTACTGTACCAGGCGAATTTGCACCCCCTGCAAACGTCACACAATGGTCACGGGAGGGCCGAAAGACTGAAATGGGCGGGGGGTTTTATCTATATTGTAGCCGGTTTTCTAAAATAGGACGGATTCTTGCCTATCCCGAAAAGACTGATTTTCCTTTTTCTCCTGTTTTCGGGGGTGGCCGGAATCGAGTCTGTCCATTCCCAGATTGCCTCGCCCCAGCAGATGGGGCCGTCCCTGTACCGGAGTCCGACCAAGGAAATCCGCGTCGACCGGATCCTGCTGGAGGGCAATCGCACCGTCGATGCCTCCATGATCGAGAACACCATCCAGGTGCGGGCGGGCGAGGAGTACCTGCCCCCGGTGCTGCGGCAGAGGGTCCAGGCCAGCGTCAACGCCCTGCATAAGCTGGGCCTCTTCGCCGACATCCGGGTGGACCAGGTGGAGCCGGACACCTCCGACGGCATCCACCTCGTCTTCAGCTTCACCGAGCTGCCGACCCTGGCGCATGCCGACATCGAGGGCAACGACAAGATCAAGCGGGACGACATCAAGGAGGCCATGGACCTCCTGGACGGCCAGGTCTACTCCCGCTCCGCCGTGGAGCGGAACCGCCAGAAAATCCTCAAGCTCTACCAGGAAAAGGGCTACCTGCTCGCGGACGTGGCGGTGAAGGAGGGCACCGAGGAGGCCACCGGCCGCAAGACGGTCACCTACGTCGTCAAGGAGGGCCGGAAGGTGCGGGTGCGCTACATCGCCTTCGAGGGCAACCGCCACGTGTCCGACCGGAAGCTGCGCAAGCGCCTCGGCACCAAGGAAGATCGCTGGTGGCGCAGCGGGGAATACAAGGAGGATGAGTTCCGCCTCGGGCTCGACACCCTGGTGAATTATTACCGCGAGCTAGGGTACCTGGACGCGGCCGTGAAGGGCGACAGCATCTCCTACACCCCGGACAAGAAGCGCATGGACATCCGGGTGAAAGTCGACGAGGGCCGCCAGTACCGCTTCGGCAAGGCCGTCTTCGTGCACAACAACATCGTCGAAGACGCGGCCCTCAACGCCCAGGTGCTGCTGGACAGCGGCGAGGTCTTCAACATGACCAAGTACCAGATGACCAAATACCAGATCCAGTCGGTGTTCCGCGAGGAAGGCTACCTGTTCATGGAGATGGAGGACGCCTTCCGATACCGCGAGGACAGCATCGTGGACGTGACCTTCAACATCCGCGAGAAGAGCATCGCCCACATCCGCCTGGTGGACATCCGGGGCAACACCAAGACCAAGGACAAGGTCATCCGCCGCGAGGTGAAGCTGTTCCCCGGCGACATCTTCCGCCAGTCCCTGGTGATGCGCTCCCAGCGCGACATCATGCAGCTCGCCTTCTTCGACAACGTGGAGCCGGACATCGAGGTGGTGCAGGAGGAGGGGGAGCGCGGCGACGTGAACCTCGTCATGAAGGTCACCGAGAAGCAGGCCGGCACCGGGACGGTCTCGGCGGGCGCCGCCTACAGCCAGAGGGACGCGCTGGTGTTCACCCTGGGCCTGCAGATCCCGAACTTCCTGGGCAACGGCCAGCGCGCCGACCTCAGCGCGGAATACGGCCGGCAGAAGCAGCTGGCCTCCATCGGCTTCACCGAGCCCTGGTTCATGGACACCCCCACTCTGGTGGGCGGCAGCCTCTTCTACAGCTTCCAGGAGGCGAACCAGTCCATCGAGAAGAACTACACCCGCTACGGTCTGCGCCTCAACCTGGGCCGGCGGCTCACCTGGCCCGACGACTATTTCACGGTGAGCTCCAACTACAACCTGACCAACAACGACAACGGCTTCGTCACCACCCCGGACGCCCTGGTGGTGCCCTCCGGCATCGAATCCTCGATCCATTTCACCCTGACCCGCGACGACAAGAACCTGCCCTTCTTCCCCTCGGAAGGCTCCCGCTACCGCCTCACCTACAGCCTGGTGGGCGGGTATCTGGGCGGCGACTTCGATTACAACCAGGTGGAAGGCAAGATCAACTACTGGTTCCCGACCTTCGGCAAGCTCGTGCTCGGCATCGAGACCGAGATGGGCATGCTGCTCGGGGACAAGATCCAGAGCTACGACCTGTACCAGATGGGCGGCGTGCTGGGCTACCAGGGCAAGATGCGCGGCTTCGACGCCGGCAGCATCGGCGGCGGCCGCATCGGCCGGAGCTTCTTCTCCTTCGTCACCGAGCTCACCTACCCCGTGGTGGAGAACACCTTCTATCTCATCGGCTTCTTCGACGTCGGCGAGGTGTTCGGGAGCACCCCCAAGTACGACCTGGCGAACAACACCACCGATTTCAACGCCATTCCGGCCAGCGCGCTCCCGGATCCCTGGGAGGAGATGGACTTCTCCAACCTGCGCAAGGACGTGGGGTTCGGCTTCCGCGTGGTCATCCCGCTGGTGGCGCCCTTCGGCATGGGCGTGGATCTCGGCTGGGCCCTGGACGACCTGGAGCGGTTCAGCACCGGCGAGCGCTACGAGAAGACCAACAATTCGCCCCAGCTCAACATCGTGATCGAGCAGGGATTCTGACCTGAAGGAAGATTTGGAGGAGAATATGCACCGCATCGCAACCGCATTCGCCCGCCGCTGGTGGCCGATCATCCCGCTGGTCCTGGCCGCCGCCGCCTTTCCCGCGGAGCTCAAGATCGCCCACGTGGACAGCAAGCTCATCTTCGAGAAGTATTCCGACACCAAGAAGGCGCAGAAGGAATACGACGCCCAGGTCCAGAAATGGGAGCAGGAGGCCGCCAACAAGCAGAAGGCCCTCATGGAAATGAAGGAAAAGCTCGACAAGCAGAGCCTGATGCTGAGCGAGGAGAAGAAGAAGGAGATGGAGGCCGAGTTCCTCCGGAAGAAGAGCGAGTACGAGCAGTTCGTGCAGAAGGTGTACGGCAAGGAAGGCGAGCTCTTCGCCAAGAACGAGGAGTTCTCGGGCCCCATCATCACCAAGATCAAGAAGACCATCCAGGACGTGGCCAACCAGGAGGGCTACGACATGGTGCTCGACCGCGCCGCCGGCGCCGTGGTCTTCTGGAAGAAGGAAAACGACCTCTCCCAGAAGGTCATCGACATCCTCAACAAAGAGGCGAAGTAGGGCTTTGCGCTTCCGGGCCGGAGTCCCCGTCTCCGAGGTCCTGGAGGTTTGCCGGCCCTTCCTCGCCGCCTCCGTCTCCGCCGGTTCCGCCGTACCCGCCGCCTCCGGCGCCGCCTCCGCCGGCCTCCCGCCCCTGATAGGCTCATTCGAGCCTCCCGAAGCCAGCGGTCCCGATTCCCTGACCCTGATCGGCGACCGGGTCCCGCTCAAGGTGCGCGAGAACCTCGCGGCCGCCCTGGTCCTCGCGGAGGGCGAGGCTGCCTCCGCCGCCGCCTTGGCCGCCACGCTGGGCTCGGGGCAGAGCCCCGTCCTGGCTGTGCGCTCCCTGCATGGCGCCCTGGCCGCCCTGCTCACGGCCTTCGCGGACCGCTTCGAGAGGTCGGAGCCCTTCAGGGCCGGCACCGGCAACCTGGTGGCGCCTACCGCCGTCGTGGACGGCTGCCTGGAAGGCGGAGTCACCGTGGGCGCCGGCGCCTGCATCGGCAGCGGGACCTATGTCGGCTCCGGGACCCGCATCGGACCCAACGCCATCCTCCACGCCCATTGCCGCATCGGGCGCGACTGCGTGATCCAGGCCGGCGCCGTGATCGGCTGCGACGGCTTCGGCTTCTTTCCCGACGACCGCGCCTACGGCGGGCATGCCGCCATGCCCCATCCCGCCGGCGTCGAGATCGGCGACGGCTGCTGGATCGGGGCCAATACCGTCATCGCCTCCGGGGTGCTGGCCCCGACCATCGTGGAGCGCGGCTGCAAGATCGACAGCCTGGTCCAAATCGCCCACAACGTCCGCATCGGCGAGGGGGCGCAGATCGCCTCCCAATGCGGCATCGCGGGCTCCACCGTGGTGGGGAAGCGCTTCCGCATGGGCGGATCGGCGGGCCTCAACGGCCATATCCGCATCGGCGACGACGTGAGCGTGGCGGCCTTCTCGGGGGTGACCAAGGACCTGCCGGACGGCGTGACCGTGGCCGGGTTCCCGGCCATCCCCATACGCGAGTGGCGCCTGCGGGAGATCCGCCTCAAGCAGGGGCGCTGAGCATGGAACACGGCCGCCTGGCCCTGGAAGGCGTCGGCATCCACACGGGCGTCCCGTGCCGCGTGGCCTTTTCACTGCGCGGGCCGGAGTCGCTGCGCGGGCCGGAGCCCCGGAGGGGCGGCCGCTCCGGGGAAGGCCGGGCGGGCCTCCCGCAGCCGGGCGCCGGGCGCGTCCGCTTCCTGCTGCCGGATGCATCCGGCG
>CBILQL010000499.1:0-4438 GCA_966238865.1 uncultured bacterium | reverse complement strand
CGTTGATGATGATGTCCTTCTGCCGCGGCAACTTCGCCCCCACGCGCTCCATCTCGCGTTGCAGGCGGTCGCACAGGTATTGGATATGCCAGTTGAGGGTCAGGGGCGTGGCCGGCTCTATCTCGCGCCAGGCCCGGCAGAAGAAGGCGAAATAACTCTTCTCGCAGTCGCGACGCTCCTTCTCGGCCAGGAGCTGAAGCCGGCGGATTTTCTGCTCGCGCGTCAGCGGGACCGCGGCGGGCGCGTCAACCTGCAGGACCATCGGTTCCCTCGGGGGGCGCGGCGGGCGCGGAAACGGGCGGGGTCGGCTGGCCTTCGGCCTCGGCCAGCTGGCGGTCAAGCTCTTCGTCGCTCAGCTCGGAATAGGGGTTCTCGCTGCGCGTGGTGATGCGCTTGCGCTCCTCCCAGCCCTCGACAATCTGATACCAGAGCTTGATGCACTTCGGGTCGCGGTCCTTCGTGGCGCCATCGTACAGGGACATGGCGACACGCTCGGTGAGCGTGCGGAAGGCCTCGAATCGCCCCGGCTCCTTCTTCAGGCTGCTGATGTGCCGCTCGATGGTGGCGATGGCAAGGCCAGTTTCCGCCTTCAGCTCGGCCAGCTTCGGGAATCGCCCCAGCTTGTCCCGCAGGGCGATGATGGCGTCCTGGAGCTTGACGTGGGTTTCCTCCCAGTCGATGCGGCGGCGCTCTTCCTGGGTTTCCTGCGCACCTTGGGGGGGCGTCTGCTCCGCTGTGCTCAATTCGCCATTTTCCACCGGCGAAGCTTAAACACCAAATTCATGGACAGGGGAAAAATCTGCGTGGGTTCGTGGTGGTGGCCGGGGCAGGGAGCGGCCGTGCAGACCATCCCTCTTCACCCCTGGGCGCAATACCCCCTCTATCCCCACCGGTTCCGCGGGAGGCCGCGGGGCGGGAACGGAGAGGGCTGAGGGGTTTGGGTGCGGCCCGTTGCCAGGCAGAGACCCTATCCCCGAACCTCGCGCCGACCGTGGGTACGCACAACCCCTCGACGCGATGGGCCAAGCTCCCTGGGGTCATCGGATGACCCTCGCCCGGGATGAGAGAGGCGCCCCTCTCCTCGGTACGGGATGGGCTGGTGCCAGCGGAGTAGTCGGCCCCGCATCCAGCCGTCCCAGGGGCAACCCCGAGGTACGGTTTCCGGGGGAGCCCAGCGAAGGGATGGCCGGCCCCGGACCCAGCCATGGCGAAGGATAGTTTGCAACTTCATGGACTGCGGGATTTTTTCAGGCGGGACGATTCTGCGTCTAAGCCGTTGTCTTACGGCGGTATCGACTGCGCCAATTCGTCCAGAGGCTCAGGGCTTCGGCTCGAACAGGACCACCACGAACCCGCTGGTCAGCACGCGAATCCGGTTCCCGTCTCGGAATATGCCCCGCCGCCTGGGCGAAGCCGGCTTGATGCTGGCCAGGGTCAGCCGGTGGATCTGCTCCATGGTGAATTCCTGGCGCAAGGCGTCCCGGATTTCGGGATTGGTGAGGTGGGTGCTATGGTAGGCCATGGCCCCTCAATCCCCGCAACCCCCGGAATCGCCCGTGCAGTCGGCGACCGGGGCATCGCAGGATGGGATGAACGGGGCGGGGTCCGGGCCCTCGGACGGGCGCCGCTGGAACTCCGGCGAGCGCATCGCCGACATCAGGTTGGTTGCAGGGATGGGCAAGAAGGGCGCCGCAAGCCTGGTCGGCGAGAAGCGGGCTAGGGCCTCCATCAGGCGCTTCACGGTGCCGCGGTTCAGTTCGGTCGTCATGCTACTTCTCCACTCGGCCATCTCCATCTGCGCGCCCTCCGGATCGAAGGCGATGTCCCCGATGAAACCCATGGAAGACGTGTCGCCGTACAGGATGATGTCGCCCATCTGATAGTTGCTGAAGCTGCGATTCTCATTGGGAGAATGCGACCGCAAGGCTTGGATCTCTTCTGCCTTGCAGACCATGTTGATGTAGGTGTCGGTGAAGGGGTGTTCCATGCGTCTCCTTGCGCTGTTTAAAATGTAACTACTTCGGCCCCGGCAGGCCTTTCCGCTGGTTGATGAGGTCCTGAATTGAGACATCCTGGGTATGTCCGCAATCGAGGCAGTGGCCCACTTCTACCATTCGGTTGTACTCTGACGCCCAGAGCATGCGCCCGCCTTGGCACTTTGGGCACGCCTTCGGCAAGTTTATTGCCCAAGCCATCAGGCCCCGCCCAGCATCGCGAACAGGTTCCGCAACAGCGCCAGGGCATCCTGCCGCCCCATCACCGAGAGGGTCAGGTCGTCGGGGAGGATTAGGACGTTGTGGGGCTGGAGCTGGGGGAACGACTTCCGGAGCTCGCGCAGGACCACGGCCGTGTCGAGGTACCGGGCCCCCGTCCGCACAATCAGGACCTTGCCCTCGAGGTCGGACGGATCTACTGCTTGAACGCCTTCGATGTTTTCCATTTATACTCCTTGCGTGATGAGAATGAAGAGCTCCGGGTCGCCTTCCTCGAACCCGGCGGACACCCGGCGCACGTACTTCTTGCTGTCGTCGGGGATGGCGCGGCCCTTGAGGCTGTCGAGGATGAGCTTTTGCCAGATGTAGAGGTTGTCGGGGTCCTGCGTGCCGCGGGACCGGTTGTACATGGTGATGTCGAGGCGGATGCGGGTTTGCAGGACCGGCACGTTGCGCAGGTGGGGGAACAGGAACCACTTGGCCGCCGTCACGAACTTGGAGCGGACGTGCGGATTCAGCCCGCTGTATAGCGCCTGGGCGCTCATGTAGATTTTCCGACCGCTGATTATGAAATTCGTCGGTGGGTCCGGGATATGGATGTGCAACTCCTGCCCCATGCTACCCGCCCAGGCAATCCGCGAGGTAGGCCAGGCGCTTCTTGAGCTTGGCGCGGGCCTTCTCCTTGATCTGCCGCACGCGCTCTCGGGAAAGGCCGATTCGCTGTCCCACTTCGTCCATGGTGATTTGGTGGTCCTCGTGGAATAGCCAGTAGAAAACCAGGAACTCCTTCGGCTCCAGGACGCTGCGAATTTTCCTCCAGATTTCGTTCAGGTCCAGGAGTTCCTTTTCCCGCAGGTCCTCTCCCACCAAGATGTCCTCGAAGGAGACCTCGGGGGCCGCGCCCGCCCGGTCACCCATGCTGAGCACCACCAGCCGAACCTTTTCCAGATACTCTTCTTCGGCATCGGTGAGTTCTTCGCCTCGGGAGGTTTCCGCCTCGAAGGCCTTCCGCAGCAGCTTCGCGCGGGTGAGGCGCTGATTCTGCGGCATGCGCACGGATTCCTTCTGGTCCTGATACAGGCTGTTGGCCGCGTGTTTCCAACTCGCGAAGTAGGTGTGGAAATGGCCCTTGTCCGGCTCGTAATTGTCGAGGGCCGCGGGCAGCCGAAAGAGGACGTTTGCGACCCACTCGTCGCGCTCCATCTGGCACGCGAACCGAAACGGACAATTCGTCATGTACTTCCAGTTGAGTTTGAGGATGGTCTCGGCGAGCTTGCGCTTGCGCTCCGGGGTGCTCCCGCGCCAGGATGTGGCCAGGCGGTCGGTTATGCCAATGAGGCGGTCACGAGGAATCGAATAGGTTTCCCCATCGTATTCCAGTTTGTAGGTCTTGCTAGCTGCCACTATCATTTTCCATTCTCTCCTTGGTGTTTTCGCGGGCAGCCTTCCGAGCGCGCCCTTTTCTCAGGTTGTCCTTCGCGCGGTAATGGGTCCGGCATAGTTTTCCCATGTGCCGCTTGTGGTTGGTCCCATCAAGCGTCACGCCGCATGTCCTGCACAGCGAAGGCCGAATGTTGGGACCTCTCACGGTTACTCTCCGATTGACTTGGATTCGGGGTCCATGCGCAGCCTGAACTCCCGCGGAACGACGTACACCGTATCCCGGCGCACCAGCGTGAGCGTGTCGGCCTTGTGCACCGTGTCGGTCCTGGTGACCAAGCGGATGACCGTATCGAGCTGGGCCACGGACACCCGCAGGGCGTAGACCACGCGCACGGTGTCGGAGCCGGCCGTGAAGGTCAGGGTGTCCTGTACCGTCCGCGGCACGTTGACCGCCAGGCTGTCCAGGTGGATTTCCTTGTCCGCCGGGACGTAGGTGACCGCGGGCCAGGCCATAGCGACGGCCAGGATGATGAGGGTGAGCAGCTTCTTCATTGGGATACCTTTCTGTGAATGGTGATGGATTTGGATGCGGAAATGGTTTGCCGGCCGCCGCCGGCGGGCTGGTAGCGGATGGCCCATAGGGACTCATCCTCCAGGGTGTAGAGCAGGTCACGAACCGGGTCGTAGGCAAACTCAATCCAGTCCGATGACCCAACCTGCAGGGGCGTCGGGCTCTGCACCGTGACCCAGGTGTCGGCCACGGGGCTGTAGGCCCAGAGGTCGGAGCGGCCGTCCCCCTTGCCCAGCATGGGCTGCATTCCCTTCCAGTTGTTGGCATCGCC
>CBILQL010000498.1:0-4447 GCA_966238865.1 uncultured bacterium | reverse complement strand
CTTAATCCCGCGCTTCACCCCTTCGTAAAAGGGGATACTTTGTGGTGATCTGGGTTCCGCTTAGGCACATTCATTCTCGGGGAATTGGGATGGCACTGGCGCCTGGAGGGCAATGGCACGTTCCAATCTCATTGTACCTTCGCTAGGCGCTTTTTCTGGCAATGCTCTTGCGCGCCAAATGCAGCTATTCGCAATCCGGAAAATCCTTGGGAAATGCGTGTTTGCATAGCGTCATGAATACCTTGCTGCCTTTGGGAGCAGCGGCCGCCATTGAAGGAAGCGGGAACTCGGACCTTGAACCGCTTTCTTTGGCCTTGTTCGCCTACGGACTTGCGGTAGGACCTTTCACCGGCCACTATTATTTCCAGGATTACCGTCGGGCCTTACTTAGGACATCGGCGAATGTTGTCGCGGGATCCCTCATGCTGATTGGCGCCGGTACGCTCGTAGGGAATCTTTTCAACACCGAAGAGGACGGTACCGAGATTTTCGTGTTGGGATGGATGGGAATGACTGCGGGCGGCATCGGGTTATTCGGGAACTCGATCTTCGGCATCCGGGACATTCCCAAGGCTAAGGAAAGATTCCTATCCCGACTCAACCCGTCCTTGTCTTGCCGGCAAACCCGGGATGGAAAGAGGGTTTTTGCCTTCGGGTTGGATTTCGGATTGCCGTAGTATATTCTTCCTCAATACCGGAAGGACAATTCTCCCAGCAGAATGGGCCCGAACAAATCCTCCCCGGTCCCCTTCCACGCATCCACCGCCAGCAGCCCGGCGCCGGCCTTGAAGCGCACGTAGCGCCGCCACGACCAGGTCACGTCCGCGTCCAGGCGATGGCGGGTTTCCGGCATGTCGTCGAGGAAGGCCTTGGTGTCGGAGTCGACGCCGGGCTCATGGACGTCGAACACGGAGCTGCCCCGGCTGAGGAAGTCGCGCTGCTGGAAGCGATAGTTCAGCGACGCCGACAGATCCTGCCGCAGGTAGGCTTCCAGCTGGGTCCACAGGGCGCGGGAGTTGGCGGCCAGGGCGCTGCCGTACAGGGCCCCCGCATGCTGGTGCTGCCGATCCGTGAGGTGGTGGGTGTACACCCAGGGGTCCACGTGGGCGGCCTCGACGCGCAAGGCGGCCGGCAGCCCCATAGGCTCCACCCATTCGCAGCCCGCCAGGAAGGCGAACTTGTTGCCCCAGAAGTCGAAGGGCGGGCCGCTGAAGTCGTCCAGGTACAGTTCGCCGTACACCCGCCCCCAGCCGGCGCGGCGCGCCTCCACGTCCACGGACAGGGCCAGGTTGTCCTTGTCCCGCACCTGGTGCTCCAGGAACTTGAGGGGCACCAGGGGAAGCCAGTAGATGGGACCCGGCACCCGGCCCCCGATGGAAGCCATCTCCGAGCCTCCCAGCACCAGGAACGGGAACGGCCGCCACTCCAGGCGATGGGCCACCAAAGTCGCGAGATGATCGGGCACGATGCCGTCACGCTCGGCGACGACTTTCACGTAGCTGAACTTGCCGCCCTGCAGGCGGAGGCGCAATTGCGGCATGGGAGCGCCTTCCCCGGGGCGGCTGTAGCCGCGCCGGTGCCGACCGGGGAAGGGCGTACCCGGATATTCCGCTTCCGGCGAGGCCGGCAGGGAATCCTGGGCCCAGACGTAACCTGTGGTACCGAGCGTCATCCGCTGCCAGTTCCCGGGGCCCCAGGCGTTCCAGTCCTGCCCCGCCTCGATGCGCACCGGCCCGCGGCCGTACCCGACCACGGTACGGAAGCCGTCGAAGGTGCTCACGCCTTGCGGGATCCCCTGCTTGCCTTCGCGGGAAGTGTTGTAAGGCAGACCGTCCGCGGGATTGTAGGTCTCCGTGAACCGGTCCACGGTGCTCCGCTCCATTCCGATGAAGCCGCTGGTCAGCAGATAGGCGTCCGACCAGAAGGTCGCATCCATGCGCGGGCCGAAGCTGCCGGTCAGGAATCCCACGCCCTCGGGCAGGGAGTCCTGCGCATAGCCGGCGCCCCAGAAGTCCACGCCCGCGAACAGGGAGTAGGTCGAATCCACCACCTTCAGCCGCGTCGACTCCCGGCGGCGCTCCGGATCGAATTCCTGGAGCTGGATGTCGAGCTCGCGCCGCTCCCAGGCGCGCAGGGCGCCGGGCCGCGCGGCGGAGGCCGCTGCAGCCGCGTCGAGGGCGGCGGCGACTTCCCGGCTGTCCCAGGGTCGGATGCCGGCGGGTCCCCCGACGCCGGCGGGGATCAGCCCCTTCAACTCGAGGCGGCGGATGAGTTCGTAGACAGGATGCTGGGGCTCCACCGGCCGGGCATGCCCCGGAACGGCCATCCCGAGCAGGGCGAGAACAGACAGGGCAGCCAAGGCAGACAGGACCCTCGGGGCGGCCGATGGAGCAGCCGATGGAGCAGGCGCGGCCGGCGCGGTGCGCGCGGCCAGCGAGGCCCGGGCCTTGCGCGTCAAAGCCGTCGGGCGCATGCCCAGATGGTGCCGTACAGGTTGATGCCGGTGGTCCGCCGCAGCGCCGAGAAGCCGCGGTACAGGGTCCCGTGGACCAGCTCCTTGGGCCCTTCGGCGACGTAGGCGGGATCCAGGGAGCATTCGAGGAGCTCGAACCCTTCGGCGGGAAGGCGGCGCTCGAGCACGCCGGGCGTGAAATGCGACAGGTGGATCTCGTCCATGGTACCGTCCAGGGTGAGCCTGGGAAGCCCGGTCACGGCGCTGGCCCGGGACGATCCGCCGGAGGTCCGCGCCGCGAGGCGGCGCTTGATGGCGCCGGCCGAGGCGATGTCGTTCGGCACCGCGAGGAAGAGCACGCCTTGAGGCTTCAGCAGCTCGCGGCACTTGGCGAGCATCCGGCGCGGGCTGCCCACGTGCTCCAGGACGTGGAACAGGGTGATGTTGTCGAAGCGCTCGCCGCCGAAGTCCATGGTCTCGGCCTCGCCCTGGCGCACGTCCAGGCCGTAACGTTCGCGGGCGATGGCGACCGCGCTGGCGGACACCTCGGTGCCCGCCACCCGTTCGAGCTCCCGGCGCGCCAGGTCCAGGAACTGGCCGATGCCGGTCCCGATGTCGAGCAGGCTGCCGGGGCGGAGATGCGGGCGCATCTTGGCGAGACGGCGGCGCCAGAGGCGGTCCCTGCCGGACGCCTCCCGCAGCCAGCCGTCGTATTGGACCGGGCGGGAATAGAATTCGAAGATGGACCCGCTGTCCGGCCGGGGATTCTCGAAGACCAGGCCGCATTCCCCGCATCGGCAGACGTTGAATTCCCGGTCCGGAAAGCCCAGGCGGGGGCTGTCGCAGAGGATGCAGGCGGCGAGGTTCTCGAGGGGCATTTGCCGGACCGTTCGGTGGAGTTTGAGCTTCTTGGTTCGAGGTGTAAGAGGCTTGAAAATGTACTCTATACCGACTGGAATGTACCATCCGGCAGGGGAAGGAACCAGCGGACAGGCCCGGCTCCGGCACCGCCCGGTCAGGATCCAGGGCCCGGGCCCGGGGCGATTTCCTCCGCCCGCAGGCAGCCTCGCCTCGCCGGAAATGGTAGTTTCATATCCTTGGAGGGCCCCATGCGCAATCCGAAACCCGTCACCGTCCTGCTTCGCCGCGGGGCCGGCCCACTGCTCCGCCGCGGAGCCAGCCTTCTTGCCGTCGCGGCCGTTTCCGCCGCCTGGTTCCTGCAGGCGCGACCCGCCTCGGCCGGATCCAAGTCCGCGGCCAAGGAGGCGGAGATCCGGGTGCGGCCCGCGTCGCCTGCGGCGGCTTCCGGAAGCGCCCCTGGCGCCGCCGGCGCCACCTTCGCCGGCGGCTGCTTCTGGTGCATGGAGTCGCCCTACGGGAAACTGGAGGGCGTCCGCTCGGTGGTCTCCGGCTATACCGGCGGGACTGTCCCGAATCCGACCTACGAGGAGGTGTGCCGCGGGAATACCGGCCATGCCGAGGCCGTCGAGGTCGCCTACGATCCCAAGGCGGTGAGCTATGCCACCTTGCTGGAGGCGTTCTGGCGCGAGATCGATCCCACCGACCGCGGCGGGCAGTTCGCGGATCGCGGCAGCCAGTACCGCCCGGCCATCTTCTACCACAACGCCGAGCAGAAGCGCCTGGCCGAGGCCTCGCGCGACGCCCATGCGAAGAGCGGCCGCTTCCGCAAGCCCATCGTCGTGGCGATAGAACCCGCCCAGGCGTTTTTCGCCGCCGAGGAATACCACCAGGGCTATTGCAAAAAGAATCCCGCCCGCTACCAGCGCTACCGGAAGGGATCGGGCCGGGAGGATTTCCTGGCGAAGACCTGGGGCCGGGACGGGCATGCGAAGCCGATCCCGCCGACGCCGGACAACGACGGCGTCGTGGACGGCGCGACAAGCTTGAAGGAGGGAAAGATGGAGGAGAAGAAGATGGAAACAGCGGCCTATCGCAAGCCGGCCGAGGCCGAGCTGCAGAAGATCCTCACGCCCA